>NZ_RKLQ01000005.1 GCF_019599405.1 Haloarcula salinisoli
CAAATTACCAACGGGAGCAAGTTAGTATGGTAATCGAAGCTGGTCAAACTGAACCCTGGAGCGGGCTGAGCAACGAAACACCTCCCAGAAACCTTCGACTGCTCGTCGCGGCTACTGATCGCCTCCCCCCAAGCCCAGAGAGTCGAACTCCATCGGAAGCTTGGCGTGTTGCGCGAGAGACCACAGGGTACGTGGCCTACCAAAATACAACCTATAGACTTCAGATGGTGAAGGTCGCACCGTAACTCGTCCAGAGTCTCGACCCTTCTTCTGGAGATATGCGAATTTGCTATTCATTTTGCCAGGGGTTCTTTCGAGAAAGATGAGGGACTGTAACTCAACCGAGACCAGGGCGAAGTCGCCTTCACTCGTATCTCTCAATGTGACCTCATTGTTGCTGTTCAGTCACAAAAGCGTGATAGAGGTGGTATGTCGTCAACATAACGACTAGACTGCCGCACGCAATGTCGCTCCAGAATATCAGCCCAGAAATGTCTCGATAGAGCGGAAAGGCCAGGAGGAGCACTCCAGCAGATAAATTCACGCCCAGAGCACCGCCGTGCATCGGCTCGTTTTCTACCGCGCCTCGACTGCTGTATCCCGCGACAACGACGAGAACGCCGCCAGCAAGGACATCGGCCCGGAAGAGTTCCACTGTCAGTTCGAGTAGAGACGGTGCTGCCATCACCCAGGTTCCGACAGCAGCTACGAAGTAATGCCACCGGACTCTATTCATACCGTACAAACCACCAACAGTCTATCATTGGGGCCACTGGCGTTCATCGGATTGAAGAAGACCCAGCAGGCGTCGACGGCGGTCATCCAATGTTTTCATCGCGTCATGGAAGTCCTCGGGAGCGACTGTTGGAACACCCCCGTCATGAACGTCGGAAATCGCTGGCACTGGAGGTGATTCATCAGCCGCTTGGACGAACGCGGTATCGAGCGTTTCGAGATACGTACTGACGCTCGAGCGAGCCTGTCTAATGGCCAGTGCATTCGGTCGGTGCTGTTCCGGGACACCGAACTGAAGCAGTGTCAGCATCTCGTCGAAGACGGTGATGGCTGTTGCCGGGGCTCGGTCGGTGTCAGGCGTGTAGAAATAATGGAGAATCGGGTAGGCCTTGTGATTCGACGTGAGCGTGTTTATCTGCGTCGAAATAGTGTTCAGCGGGAGTTCGAGACCGTTGAATTCCTCGCCGTTCCAGCTCGTCGTTAGGATTTCGGCACTTCGAGAACCGAGCCCCGACAGACTACTTGCAAGTGCCCGTTTCTGCGTGACGGCGCTGAGCACTGAGAGCACGTAGGTGACGCTCAGAGTCACGAAGAGCATCCCACTCGCGGTGGTGAGCGCCGTAACGACCTGCCAGACTCCATCCCGCGGCGTGAAGTCGCCGTTGCCCATCGTGAACACGGAATAGCCGACGAAGTACAGCCGTTCGGTCCACGAGATCGGGCCTGCATCTCGCGTATCGATGAGCGCGTTCTCTGCACCGGCGAACAGGAACGTCCATCCGGCCCACAGCAACGTGATCCAGGCGACCAGACTACCGACAAGTATCACTGGACCGGCGACCGATAACCATCGGGGGCGGTTACTAGCGATGCTTCGGAGTCCGTCCCACGTCCAGCCCATCAGTCGACTAGTCATCGGCCCAGCCCCGCCCTCGACCCAGAGTGTGGTCCAGAGCAGGTCGCCGACGGCGAGGAGGAGACACAACGTGCCGAGAAGCGCATAGACGTAGTTCATTCGACGATTTCACCGTCACCTTCAGTCACAACAGAACTCTTCGGCGGATATCTCACTGTTGCATACTATCGAGTATCTCGACCGCTCGGGATTGCATATCGGAATCCAGCACTTCTTCGTCGACAAGCAGTTGGAGCGTGCCGTCACACTGGGACGTCCCCATGGCTTCGAGAGCTTCCTTGCGGAATTGCGCCTCGATATCGTGATTTCGTACTATCGCGGCTAGTTCATCGCATTCGTTGGCTGTTTTGAGGGCGTGAATCGCCTCTTTGCGGTCTGCTTCGCTGGCAGATGAATCAGTCGCCTTTTCGACGTACTCGGTTGGGGTTCGTGAGCTCATGGTTTTGTTGAGGTGTGCGTGGGTGAGAATAGCCTGAGTGCCGCGGTTTGGTTACGCTGAATATCTGTTCGGGACCTAGCCGGAGACAGCTGAACGGCTTCCGTCCGTGGTACAGTCCAGCGTGTGGATACCGCAGAGGTCGCCTTCGTCGACGATATCTATTTGACGTGCCAGTGCTAAAAGTGTAACTCGTGGTGAATTATCAAAGCTGAGCCTCTGCGGATATCAGCTAGCAGCAACTATCCACTGACAATAGCCGGTAACCAATCCGCACAGCATCCGTATCAAGTCGCTTCTGTCGGAGGTACTAACGGTCTGTTGGTATGACCAACGAGACAGAGACGATCGAAGGCTACGTAATGGACGTCGGCTGTATCAGGAAGAACGCGCGTGACGAACTCCTGCAGAAAGCCCGGGTCCACACCCGAGACTGCGCGCTCATGGGCCACTGTATCGAGAGCGGCTATGGCATCGTCAGTGACGATGACACCCTCACAGTTCTGGACCCGGACGCAACACCGCATGTTGTCGACGTCGTCGAGACCTCGGACACGGCAGAGGGAATTCAACTCCATGTAGAGCGTGAACACCGCGACGGAGCGATGGAAACCACGGACGTTACTGAGATCGAGTCGAGGGACTGAGGCCGCTCACCCGTCGTTGGCAGCCGTCTGGAGCGTCTCGTATTCCTCCTTGAACGCGGATTCACACGATGTACAGCAGAGATAGTACCGGCGTTTCTCCACTGTCACCGAAACACCGTCGCCTCTGATAGACTTACCACACTGGACACACTCGATTGCGAGGTCGGCGTGGTCGATTCCCGGATTCCACACTGAATGCGAAACTTTCCGAATCTCGTAGCGCTCGATACTCTCTTGATTGAGTGTCTCGGTGACTAGCTCTTCGAGTTCTCGGTCGTTCATGAACGCGTGGACCGTCACTTGTGGCTCGAAGGACTGCACCACGTATTCGACCGCGTCAATGCCAGTAAGAGAGGCCACTAGGGCGTCAGTCTCTCCGGGCTCGGTTCGTATCTCGATGAGTACCGCATCGCCGACCCGGAGCATCGACCGGTCGATATTGAGTGTAAACCCTTGGATGATACCGAGCTCTTCAAGTCTGCTGACGCGGTTCGACACTGTCGGTGCCGAGAGGCCAACTTTCTCGCCGATGTCCGTGTACGACTGCCGGGCATCGTCGAGGAGTAGTCGCAGTATCCGTACGTCCGTATCGTCTAGTTCAGCCATTGCCGGATATGCGTTTTTCAATCACTCCAATCTGTGACCGGCAGGAGCAAGCTTCTCTAGACTGGCTTATAAGCAGGACCACTGAGTAGGGAAACTGGGCCGCCTCAGAGCCACACCTTCGAAGTGCAAACTGACAAAAATTTCACACCCCACTATCTGTGTATGTCTCTCGCAGAGACGGCCGGGAAGATCGGCCACCTGGACGACGAAGCGCGTGAGTGTCTCGAAAACTGCTTCGAAGCCACAGAGGTCTGTGAGTGGTGTGCCGACGAGTGTGCGGGCGAGGGCGAAGAGATGGCACGGTGTCTCCGACTCTGTCGGGACGTCGCTGACATCGCGTCCACCCACGCTCGGTTCATGGCTCGTAACTCGAACTACGATACGCAACTCGCCCAGCTCAACGCGGGGCTGGCCGAGGAGTGCGCCGAGGAGTGTGGGCGCCACGACGCCGAGCACTGCCAAGTCTGTGCCGACGTTCTCCGGGAGTGTGCGGAGAGCTGTCGAAACATGGCGTCGGGGAGTTAGCACACTAGCGGCCGTGAGATGAATCAGAACCGTTCACAGAGCACCCATTTCTTTTGACACAGACCAATGGACGCATGGAAAACGCTGGCCACCGTCGTCGCCGCGCTCGTCGTCGTCATCGTCGCCGCACAGCCACTCTACGTCGTCGCGCTGACGCTGTTCGACTACGGCCAGACGCCCGACGGGACTTACGCGACGATGCAGACGAAAGACACCACTCGGTTTCCGGCGGACGACCTCGCACAATTGAGCGCGTATACTGCGCAGGCCGCGCGACCGCCTGGAGCGAACGCCTCGTACGACACTGTCGTTCGCGTCCCCGAGGGCGACTGGCAGACAGCGCTCGCAGCCTCTAGGTTACGAGCGGCTTCCGACGCCATCGTCCTGTATGGCGATGCGCCGGTCCCAAGCAATGGGAACGGTACCACGGCGCCGAATGCATCAACAGTCCAGCTGTCTGGGGGCAATCCGGCACAGACAGCCGCCCAAATCGCGACACGAGGGAACAATAGCGACGATGTGAGCTCGGGCAACGTCATTATCGTCGGCAACGAGTCGCCTCGGTGGGCGCTCCCAGCCGCTGCGTGGAGCGCTTACAGCGGCGATCCGATTCTCTACGCTGATGAGAACGGTGTTCCGAACGCCACGCAGCGGGCCATCGACGAACTGAACGCCTCACACGCGTACGTCCTCGCGCCGCCTGACCTCGTGAGTCAGAACGCGCTCGGTGAACTGAATGTCGAGTGGACTCGCGTCAGCGGGTCGACGCCACAGGACCACGCTGTCGAGATCGCGAAGTTCCGCGACGCGTCCCGGGACTTCGGCTGGGGAATCGACGAGCGTGACAAGGTCGGGTACTACAACACGATGCTGGTCAATCCGGACCAGCCCGGCCACGCCGTCGCCAGCACGAACCTCCAGTGGGGGAAGGCCGGTCCGATACTCCTGGCCCACGACGACGGGACGCTCCCGGCCGTCACGGAGAACTACCTATGGCGAATCCAGTCGGGCTGGTTCTCCACGCCTGCTGAGGGCCCGTTCAACCACGTCTTCGTCCTGGGGCCCATGGAAGAGGTCTCCTGGGTGTCCCAGGCCCGGAGTGACTACGCCGTCGAGATTACGCCCTACCGGCTTCAGGGTCCCGGCATGAGCCCGCTCGACGCGCTCTCGGCGTCTTGGGCGGCGTTCAGTTTGCTGGGGGCCTCGTTCGTCTACGCACATACGCGGCGTCGTATTCCCGAGACGAGCGACTGGACGAAGCTCGTGTGGCCGATGTTCACACTGCTGCTTGGCCCCATTGGCCTAGGATTCTATTGGCTTGCCTACCGTGGCCGTGAGGTGATCGAGCGCGATGGCCACCAGCGCGTCGTCAGACCGTACTGGCTCCGGGCCGCCTCGGCCACGGCAATGGGTGTCGCCTTCGCCGCGAGCACGATGATAGCGGTCGCGTTCGGCCTCACCTACTTCGGGATGCCGCTGGTGGTGTTCGAGAGCCCCGTGTTCATGCTCGGCAGTTCGATGGTGCTCATGATGGCCATCGTCTACGTCGTCGCCTTCCTCGTCTCGTGGCTCGTCTTCCACATCCCGATGTTCGAGGAGTCGCTCGACCTCGACCGACGCGCGGCGACCCGACACGCCCTGCTGGCCGTCGGGGTGAGCATGACGAGCGTCTCAGTTGGGATGATGACGATGATGTACTTCCTGATGATGCTCAATCTCCCGATGATGCCCGGCGACGACAACATCCTCTGGTTCGGCGTGATGGTGTTCTCGACGCTCATTGGCTTTCTCATCGCCTGGCCAGTCAACGGCCTGCTCGTCCGCAAGAACGTCAAACCCGGAGGTGCACTATGACCGATAAAAGCAGACGACAGCTCCTGCGAGACCTGGCAACGATTCCGGCCGCGGCCGGCCTCGGTGGCATCGCGATGGCCCAGAGCGACGACGACGGGCAGCAAACCGGCCCTGAGACAGCCGATTTCGACGAGTGGACGGCCACGACGATGACCACGCGGTTGGCCGGCGAGAACATCTATGAGACGGCAGCTGCCTATTGCCAGAGCGTCTATACGGCCATCAACGAACCGACCTACCCGGGGGCGCTCACCCTTGTCAACGACAGCGTGCTCGAAGCGGCGCTCCCGGGTGTCGGACTCATCCACCACCCCATCGACGGCGCCGTACTGCTGACACGGCAAGATGAACTGCCGCAAGCCACTCGCGACGAAATCGAGCGCGCGCATCCGGAGGGGGTCGGGATGGACGGCAACGTCCAGGTGTATCTCATCGGGAGCGAGCGCTACATCAGCGACGCGGTCAGGCAGGAAGTCGAAGCGATGGGGATGGACGTCCGTCGCATTCCCGGTACCAATCCAGTTCGCGTCGCCGCGAACCTCGACCAGTACGTCAGCTCGATGCACGGCAACCACGAGGACGAAGTGATTATCGGGAGCCTGGACGCCCCGGACCGCTCCATCCCAATCCAGTCCTGGAACGCCCATGGCGGCGACGGCTTCCTCTGGGTCGAAGCCGATTCGATTCCCGAGGAGACGGCCGAGCAGCTCGAAGCCCGCTACGACTATGCCTACATGTACCTCGTCGGCGACGAGTCGGCAATCAGCTCTGAGGTAGCCCGAAACCTCAGCGCGTACGGGCACGTCACACGGATTCCCGACGCCGGCGACCCCTATAGCGTGAGTGCCGCGTGGGCCGGGTTCAAAGACCTCGGCCGGAACCAGGGCTGGTGGTTCGGCGAGTGGTCCCGAAACATCGGATGGGGGCTGGCTGAGCCCGGACATAACTTCATCTTCTCGAACCCGAACGACTGGCAGACGGCCATCCCAGCCAGCGTCGAGAGCCACCGCGGCAAACACGGGCCGATGCTCGCCGTCAGGCAGGACGAACTCCCCACGCCCGTCGAGAACTACCTGCGGAAGTTCTTCGAGCCGACCGACGCGGCGCCGTACGACCGCAAGTACAACCACGGCTGGATCGCCGGGCCACCAGAGACGATTAGCCGGGACGTCCAGGCTCAGGTCCACGGCATTCTGGAGGGAGGTGGGCCGTCGTGAGACGAGTTGTCGCACGCTACGACGACCCAGCCGATGCGACGGAAGCAGAAGAAGACCTCCGTAAGGACGGCTACGATCCGGAACGCCCGGATATCGAGAATCCGTTCTTCGATCCTTCGGCTCGGCCACCGGAAGCACGTGGCCTGCTGTGGGGTGGTCTCGTCGGCGGCGTTCTCGGTGCGATACTCCTGTTAGCGATGGCCATGGATATGATTTGGTTCCCGCGTCTCAGTCCGATACTGTCAGCTGGGCGGCTTGCGCTCGTTACCTTCGGGTTCACCATCGGCATTGCCATCGGTGGCTTCATCGGCGGTGTCTGGGGATTGTCCAAAGACGTTCCGGAAGCCGAAGGGCCCCGTGTCGCAGTGAGTGTCTCTGATGCAGAGGTCGACGAAATCGAGGACCGCTTGCGGACGCACGATGCTACTGTGGTTGAAGATACCGTCACATCACACGGTGACTAGCAAAAGGGAACAAAGCAAGCGTGGTAGCCGAATTTAACCGCCGATAGACGGTGAGGCCGATCTTCTCAACGAATATGGCTAATCTCGAAGTAGCTCTCTATTGACAATCGGCTTCTTGGCGTAGTCAATATCTCGGGACACTCACTTGATCGGTAAACTGCCTGGGGCCAAGTAGTTCGAGAGACTACGTCTTCCGAACGGCCCTGAGGTACCCAGTCGACTCGTTCTATGGACCCCAACATTTACTGTTCCGAGTTTCGTAACTCTATACAACTATGTCATACGACACGGACCACGTCCGGAACGCCGGCCGAACCCCTGAACGTATCACAGGGATTCAGGCGTTCACGGACTTGGTGGATAACGCTGCTCTTGCTGGTCTCTATACGAGTATCCGAAACAGAGAGACCGCGACCGGCCCTGAACTCGTCGACAAGGCGGCTGTCTCGAAGAAGACGGTCTACGACTATCTCCACAAACTCGAGCGTGCGGGCCTCATCACCGAGGCCGGTGCGGAGAACGGTGCTGCCACGTATACCGCCGAGGACTTCGAAATGACCCTGACGGTACGGGACGTAGCCGTCTCCATCACACCGGCACTGGTCGAGGTACTGAGCCGGCGGGACGAGTATTCCGTTATCGACCGCATCCTCGAAGAGCATGGACTCCTGACGTTCGCTCTCGCACACGATCTCGTGAGGGCTCACAACGAGGGAGATATCACCATTCGACAGATCGGCGATCTCACGGGGCTCTCCTCCGGGATGACTTACGACCTTGTCGACGCAATCTATGCGATTCGAGGCTTCGGCGAGAAACCCTCTAGTCCGGAGACGTATACGCCAGACAACGTCGGCAGTGAGCAACCCGACACAGACTCAACTGAAGAATGAGTGTGGGGGAGCAGCGAGAGATATACACGGCGAATATCGTCGATACCGTCGTTTTTCGGAGCCTCGGGAAACACCCAAACCCACATCTCGACACGCTCAGAGACGCTGTCGAGACAGCCCAAACAGAGCTCTGGGTACCAGAACTTATCTACGAGGAGCTGGCAGACCAGGGACCGGGCGGTACAGTATCTAACCCATATCTGGATCATGGAATCGAAGAAGGTTGGATTCGTCTTGCAACGCCACGTCACCCCGAAGACGACACGGGTGACACCGAGTCTGGGACTACTGTTGCTGCGGAGGCGTGGCGAGAGGCAAACCATTTTCTCGATCAGCAAAGCAAGTACCCGACAACGAATAATTGGCGAGATGGGTCAGTGGTAGCGTTAGCAGTTCATCTCTTCGAGACAAACAAACGGATACGCATCATTACGCATACCGCCGACAAATTGTTGGCGAAAGCCTGTGCGATCATCCCACCGGAATTTGGCTACTACGAGGTTAAATCACGATACTATCACCCGCCCCGGACTGCGAAGGAGACGTTCCCTACAGTCGATAGCCTTAGTTGGGATGGATAGTAGGTTGCTAACTCGTCACCGGACGCAGGCGGATCTCTGGTGTCGATGGTGATTACTGTATTCTGGGAGACATAATTACAGTGGTTATGCTGATAGCCGATTCCATCTCGGGAAATAGTATCGCGGCATATGGTATATCGATATCGCATAAGCTCGAAAGTGACTTCTGCAGGCCTTGAATAGGCCGAATCCGAGTTATTATCGCTTCGGGGTAAGTGCTTACGTTTACTCCAATAAGCGTACTTTGTCTGATCAAAATCCCACGGATGAATAGAACTATATCCTGTTCTCGACCGTGACTCCGAGGGGATTAGCTCAGTTGGTCAACTTGCGATGATAGATACTCTTGTAGTGAACTGACCGTCTCTGCTGAGACAGCTGATGCCCCAAAGTCACTGCGATAACCATGTTTGAGTTCTTCACTCCCAAGAATCTCTAATCCACGCTCCAATTGCTCCCGTAGAGCATCTTCGTCCCCTCGCCGGAGGTGAGCTGTCACCGAATCGAGTGCAATTTCTTCAGCGACCGCCAAGACATCCCGAAGATCTGTTTCACGACCGCTGTGGAGCTTTGCTGCCACGAGAACCGCCCCATCGATAACTCTGGCCGTCGTTGTTACCGTTCCGCCGCTAACTTCCTGTTGTTGGCTATGGTCGTACAGGTAGTCGAACGACCATTGTGCCTCAGTCTGGCGACAGCCCAGTCCATTTACCAGTAAATCAAAGCCAATTGGCTGCTGGGGTGTCAGCCGTTTTTCGTACTCGATTACCTCGGTGTCGTAGAACCATTCCTTTGCATGGCTGTCCGTTTTCTCGAAGTCTCGCTGTTCGAGGAACTCGACGAATTTCGACTTGGAGTCGGGTGCAACGACGATATCGAGATCTGTTGAGAAGCGCGCATTGAACGCTGACACAGCGTAGCCGCCGACAAGGACGTATTCAAGGCCTTCTTTGGAGAGTTCATCGAGTAGTTCGATGAGGGCATCACTCCGGTTGTGAAAACTCATGGCTGCACCCGCTCCGTCTCCCGGTAAGTGACACCGAGGTCAAGATCATCATACATCCGGTCGAGCATCGCGAGCGCCGACTGGAACTGGGTATAGTTCTCGTTCATGTATTTGATTGTCTCTGCCCTCGGAATCACCGGATAGCCTTCGACGTAGTCCATTTCGAGTGACGGTTGTGGGTCGAGGACGATCTGGAGCGGTCCTGTGAGCTCGTCTCGGGGCCTGCGGTCGAATGTGGTAGGAAGGTCGAACGACTCGAAGAAGGACTCCCAGGCGCCGACGTCTTGCTCACGAACGGCGATGAACAGTGGATAGTCGTCGGGGTTGCGACCGACTTGATAGCCCCCCTGTGTCCAAACATAGACGGCGTCGATTCGAGCGAATGCGAATGGCCAGTCGCTGAACTGTGGAATTACGTATGCCTCCTCGATAGAGGGGGGACTGACGCTCGCGCTGGCTGCAATGAGCTCCCGTGCGGCGCTTCTCACGCGGTCGTCAACGACAGAGAGACCAGCGTCATATCGGACGTACCCTGCGTCTTCGAGACGGTTGACGGCCTGTCTCACCGTCTCGTATGGCGTGTGGAGGGCTTGCGAAACCCGTCGGATAGAGTCACCACTCTCTATCGCGAGGATGATTTGTGCCGCTGTCTCGTCGAGAGTCTCGTACATCTGGTAGTTACCAATAATTTGGGAACAGTAAAAAGAATTACTATAGTACCGATCTACACTCTGACCCTCCTATCTCATTATCCACTTGTCACAGACCTCTATCTGAGAAACTTAGACGGGCATCTTAGGAAGTTATCTAAGAATCTTAGACAACTTTCTTAGATACGTTTCTTAGATGTCAAAGATAGATATGTTGTCTGACGAAGATTCTTATCCAAGAAAGTTGCATACGTGTCTATGCTGAGTTATACCGTGTACTCGGAGGCCGGGGGTGTCGGGAAGACGTCGCTGACTGCAAATCTGGCCGTCGCCCACGCTCGTGCGGGGCTGAAGCCGCTCGTGGTCCCACTGGATCCACAAGATGGCGACCTCTCACGACTGCTAGGCGTCGATACGAACCGTGCCGACAGCAGCGCCGACAACCTCGTTCGACACATGGTCAACAGCCCACGAGGGCCGTTCGAGGAACTCATTCGAACCGCAGAGGGTGTCGATATCGTCCCGGAACACAACATGCTCTCGGACCTCTCCGACCATCTAGCACGCGAGCAGTCCAAGGCTGAAGACCTCGGTGATGCGTACAATATCTACGCACAACTCCAGCGGGTTCTTCGAGAAGGCGATGTCGGTGACCACTACGATGTCCTCCTCTGTGACCCACCGGCCACTGAATCGGATCACCTCTACAACGCTATTTACGCTACGCGGAATCTCGTTATCCCAGTGGAACCATCGTGGAAAGGGCAGGCCTCCGTTGAGGGGCTGGCAGACCTCGCCACCAACTTCGCTGACCAGCTGAACATCGACGTTGGGGTGCTCGGTGCCATCCCAAATGGCGTCAAGAACACATCTGACCAACGAGAGATGCTGGAGGACATCGAGTTCCCAACCCCAGAGATAATCGGTGATCGGACCTCGCTCATGGAGGGGTGCTGGAAACAGCAGTGTTCAGCGTTCAGGTACGTTCGAGAACATCGGAGTCGGCGGCGAGACTACGAGATCGAGACGCTGGCGCAACTTGATCGTATCGCTCGGTTCCTCGAGGCCGAGGTCGGTCTCGAAGCACCGAACGCGCCCGAACCAGGGGCACTGGAGGAGCCAGCATGACGGGATTCAAGAGCGGAGCAAGTGACGATGATCCGCTCGGTAGCGGCGACAGCGATACTGAGGCGGATACAACTGGCTCTTCCGACATTACGGAGGCCCAGTCGTCGACTCTTTCATCTGGCAGGTCAGAGCTAGACCGCTCTCAAGACAAGAGCAGCAGCTCAAGCCCGGAACTGCCGTGGATTTTCGATCGTTCGAGTATTACTGATGGCCGGGAGAAGACTGTCCAGCTCCATCTCCAGCAATCGACACTCGATACACAGCGTCAGGCGAAATCTGACGTTGAGTCAGCACTCGGAGAGACAGTCAAGAAGGCTGACCTTCGGGAAGCAGCCATCATCGTTGGACTGCAGCAAGTCGACGACGTCACCGATATCCTCGAAGAGTGGGGCTACGGTCGCTGAGTTCTGCGGAGCGATTGTTTTGTACCCTTGTTTCGATGTAATAACTCTCGGTTCACAACCTCGGAGGATAGATTTGATGCGTGCCTTCGAATCAGTTCGAAATGAACTGGAAATAAATCATAGTTGACCTCTTGTACCCCGTCAATATCGACGGCACCGACAGGGCGCTCCGACGACTCATACAACGGCATAGATGTGTCCGTAGACGTTGCCGCAGATTATGACTGATGGGTCACGGTCGGTTCTCCAACGACTTCAGAGGCTGTGGAGATCGATATCGACCATTGGAAACACGATTACCTTGCTCCATATGGCAGTTGACGCGGGATGGGCGAGATTCTTGTTTGAGTATTTGGGTTGGCGGTTGTAGCTCGATACTTGGACAACTCTGAGGGGATGGTTTGCGTGGGGTACTCTCATATCGATGTCGGCGAGTTAGGTGATGGCGCTACCAAGGTACCCAAGGAGCCCAACAGTATATCGCGGTAACTCTCATTACGAGTGTGAGGGGTACACCGCCGCGTTCATACCCCTTCGACGGAGAATAGGGTGGCGTCTCTGAGAACAGCCTGCACGCGGCGGTGCCAAGCGTCAGCGAAGGCCTCCCGTTGCTGGTCGCTTGCCGATCCGTCGAGAATCCTCTGGAGGTTCCCGATTGCGGGTCCACCGCTAGGAACGTCGCTGACGTGGTAGGCCACTTCGACGGTCTCGTCCGTGTCGGTTCGCCGGAACCGGAACGTCGGGTCCGCCGTGTCCGGGTCGAACCCGTCGAAGCACAGGAGGTCGCGGCGGCCGCCATAGCCGCCGGCGAGCCCGCTGAATCCGTCATCGCCGGTCGCGCCAGTCACGTACGAGATGATACGGCTCATCACGCCGTACGCAGCATCCTCCTGCGGGCCGGCCGTCTGGACCTCGATTTCGCTCCGGACTGGATAGTCGTCGGGATACAGGGCGTCGAGCCCGAGCTGGACGATCCGGTAGGCGCCCGAGGCAGTCGGACAGGAGTGTCCTGCCTCTTTCACCGCGTCTCTATAAGCGATGACGAACGGCTCGCCCGGTTCGAGGACGTCGAGGGCCTCCGCGACGGGGTCGCGGATTTCGATCGGCTCGACGTCGTAGTCGACCTGCCAATTGGTTCTCGTCTGGGTCGTGTCAGTCGCAGTCGAATTCGATGTCATGAGTTGTGGTTGTGATCGTGTCTCGTGGTCAGTAGCGGAGCAGTCGCATCCCGTTGAGGATGACGAGGAGGACGCTGGCCTCGTGGACCAGCATTCCCGACGCGAGGGTGACGTAGCTGGTGAGCACGCCCGCGAGGAGGACGGTCACGGTCAGCACCGCGATCCCGACGTTCTCGAGGACGTTCCAGCGCGTCGCCTTGCTGAGTTTGACCGCGTACGGGATGCGTTCGAGGTCGTCGGCCATCAACGCCATGTCAGCCGTTTCGATAGCGGTGTCCGTTCCCGCAGCACCCATCGCGATGCCGACATCGGCAGTGGCCAGCGATGGCGCGTCGTTGATGCCGTCGCCGACCATCGCGACGACGTGGCCGTCGGCCTGGTAGCCCTCGATGACGGACTGCTTGTCCTCGGGGAGGAGTTCGGCACGGTACTCGTCGATACCGACCTCCTCGGCAACGGCAGCGGCCGTCCGATCGTTGTCGCCGGTGAGCATCACCGTCTCGATGCCAGCGTCTTGGAGCGCCGCGACGACCCCAGGAGCGGCCTCCCGGAGCTCGTCCCGCATCGCAATCGCGCCGATGATGTCCCCGTCCCGAACGACGTGGACGACTGTCTCGCCGCGCCCCTCACGCTCGCGGACGTAGTCGGCGACCCGATCGGGGACATCGACGTCGCGGTCGTCCAGCAGCGCGCGGTTGCCGACGACGACTTCCTGGCCATCGGCATGGGCGATGACGCCCTTGCCGGCGACCACGTCGAAGTCGTCGGGATCGGGGACCGACCTGCGCCCCACGTCCGTATCGTCCGCTTGGGCGACCGTCGCTCCACCGTCCGTCGCAGCCGTCTGGCGTTCGCGGGCCATGTCGACGATGGCGTCCGCGAGGTGGTGTTCGCTCTTCTTCTCGGCGGTCGCTGCGAGCGAGAGGACGTCGGCGGCGGCGACGCCGAACCCCTCGATGTCGGAGACGGTGGTCTCGCCCTTCGTGAGCGTCCCCGTCTTGTCGAAGGCGACGAGATCGATCTTGCCGGCGCGTTCGAGGTGTTCGCCGCCCTTCATCAGCACGCCCGACCGGGCGGCGTTACCGATGGCCGAGACGATGCTGACCGGTGGCCCGATGACCAGCGCGCCCGGACAGCCGATGACCAGCAGCGTCAGCGACAGGATCGCGTTCTGCGTGACCGCGTACGCGCCGATAGCCAGGGCAATGACGGCCGGCGTGTAGTACTTCGCGAACCGGTCGATGAGACTCTCCGTGGGCGACTGAGCCTCCTGGGCCTCCTCGACGCGACGGATGATCCGTTCGAGAGTCGTATCCGATCCCGCTCCCGTCGTCCGGATTTCTAGCGCGCCCTCCTGGTTGACCGTCCCGGCGTACACCTCGTCGCTGTCGGCCTTGTGGACGGGCGCGCTCTCGCCGGTGACCGGCGCCTGGTTGACTGCGCTCTCGCCGTCGACGACGGTTCCGTCGACCGGGATCTTCCCGCCCGGCTTTACGACGACGACTTCGCCCTCTTCGACATCGCGGGCGGAGACCTCTTGGAGTGTCCCGTCGCGACGGACGGTCGCCGTGTCGGGCGTCATCTCCAGTAGCTCCTGAAGTGCCGTCCGGGTCTTCCGCATCGTCCGGCCTTCGAGGTAGCTGCCAAGGCTGAACAGGAAGACGACGGCGGCGGCTTCCCAGTACTCCCCGATGACGATAGCACCGATGGCGGCCAGCGTCACCAGCGTCTTGATGCCGAGCGTCCGGTTGGTGACCTCGTGGTAAGCGGTCTTGGCGATGTCGTAGCCACCCACGACCGTCGCGAGGACGAGGATGGCGGCGCTTGCCATCTCGAAACTCGTGAGGTAGCCGAGACTCCAGCCACCGCCGTACAGCAGGCCGCTCGTCGCCGTGACGATGGCCTTCCGGTGGTTCCGGTAGTACTGCGTGATCGATTGTTTGTTCATAGTGTTAGGCGGGCTGGGGAGTGTACCCCTGGTTTTCGATGGTCTCTGCGAAGGCGTCGGGGTCAGTGACGCTGTCGTCGTACTCGATCTCGACGCGGCCGGTCGCGTAGTGGACTTCGACGTGCTGGACGCCGTCGACGTTCGACAGGGCGCGTTCGACGGTACTCGCGCAGGTCGGGCAGTCGAAGTCGAGGACGCGGAATTGGGTTGTGTCGCTCATTACAGTTTGAGATAGTGCCCGTACCTCAATAAGTATTTTTTAGATGATATGTTTGAATTCGGATACGGGTCGTTGGAACAGTCAAACGGGTCGTCTAGGGCTTTCGCTATCGCGGGTCCATCCTGTACTGGATACCTCGACAGACACCTACCCGACTCCTGCCCCGCTACCTTTTCCCGCGTGCTCGCGCTCAGTTCTCGTATGAGTGATTCCGATACCGACCACCGTCTCGACGACATCGCGGTGCGAGACACTCGGATTTCGGACGCCATCGACGAGCCGATGCGGGCGATGGTCCTCGACATTCTGTCCGAGGAAGCCCTAACTGCGACCGAGGTCCACGAACGCCTCGACGATCGCGGCATCGACCGGACGGAGAACACGGTCCGCCATCACATCAACGAGCTCCGGGATGCGGGCCTCGTCGACGTCGTTCGCTTCGAGGAGGGGCGTGGTGGGACGACGAAGTACTACCACGCGAACACGATCGTCCTCTCGTACTCACTACCAGATTCGGCCGACGCCGCCGTCGAGGAGATGATCGACGCTGCCCAGCCCCAGATCACGGACGCGCTCACTACGCTCACCGACGAGTACGACGACGCTATTGAGGAGATCGTCGAGGATATGCAGCCCTGCGAGCACTGCCAGACCCAGAAGTACGAGACGTACGTTCTTCTGACCGTCCTGCGACGTGCGTTCGTTCGCGCCCACAGAAATTCCTGAGGGGGAACCACCCCTACGCTGGCAGGGTCTTAGAAGGAGAACCGATCACGCGCGGATTGCATCGCGAGGCGAGTCAGGAGTCGCGCAGGGCCACGCTTTGGGAGGTCCCGTACAGTCTCGATGCTGGTCGGCGGTTCACTACCACCAATGTCTAACTCCCAGCCTGTCTCGTCCATGAAGCGTTCGACAGCCTGATTTACTCGCTGTCGCACGTCGTCCGAGTCCATTGTCTCGGGCACACCATTCCGGAGGACGACGTCGCCGTCAACGATCACTGTCTCGACGTCGGCCGGCACCGCGTTGTTCACGACCTGTGCAGGAATATTGGTCCGTGGCGTGAACTTCGGTTTGTCGACGTCGAGGAGGATAATATCCGCGCGCTTTCCCGCTTCAATACTGCCGATCTCGTCGCCCATCCCCAGCGC
Organism: Haloarcula salinisoli; assembly: GCF_019599405.1. Lineage (NCBI taxonomy): Archaea > Methanobacteriati > Methanobacteriota > Halobacteria > Halobacteriales > Haloarculaceae > Haloarcula > Haloarcula salinisoli. Next base: position 16,560 of record NZ_RKLQ01000005.1, read on the forward strand.
GCGTGCGCCTTCAATAGTGAGCATTCGTATCAGTTCCATCGAGTCGAACTGCCCGGCTGAACGCTTGAGATTTGCCGCCAGCCGAGCTTGCCGCGCTTCACCGAACATGCTGTACGAGTCGTGCCAGTAGTGGTCGTCAATCCCTACTCCGACGTCGACGCCGGCGGCTCGAAGCTCGGGAACGGGCGTCCACTGCGTCTCCCCGTCCGGATTCCAGTAACAGAAGACGGACGGGCAGTGCGCAACAGCCGCGTCCGCCTCGGCGGTTCGCTGGATGTCCTCTTCGTCGGCGAGGCGGAAGTGAGCAGCGACCAGTCGGTCGTCCAGGAGTCCAACGTCGTCGAGCAATCCCACCGAGTCCTCGCCACCGTTCGCTCGTGCCATCGTGTTACTCTCCTCGAGTTCGAGCAAGTGCGTGTGGACGAGCAGGTCCGGGTACTCTGCGGCGAGGGACGCGGTCCGTTCCCACAGCTGCCTGGTACACGACCAGTCGTCGTGCGGGCAGATCGTCGCCCTGATTCGGCCCTCGTACGTGTCGTGGTACGTTTCGACGAACTCGCGAGCACGGGAGAACTGCTGATCGACTGGTTGGTCCCAGAAGAGGTCCGAGATCGCCGGGCCGAAAAATCCGCGGAGCCCTGCTTCCCCGAACGCCTCTGCACCTGCGGCAGGCCGTGCGTCCATCGAGTTCACGGTCGTGACACCGCCCAAGAGGAAATTGAGCGCTGCGAGCTCGACGCCTGCCTCGACGAGGTACTCGAATTCGCCGTTCCCTAATCTGTTAAACAAGGCCGTCCCACTCCCAAGCATCTCCGTCAGCTCGAGTTCGCTAAACGCACCGATGAGCGGTGTCATCTCCAAGTGCGTGTGGGCGTTCACCAACCCCGGCATCACCAGTTTCCCGTTCCCGTCGATAACGGTGGACGCTTCTAATTCTCCGTCTCCTGCACGTGATGGTCGGACTTCTTCGATACAGCCATCGGTGATGCATACTGTGCCGCGCTCGTACAGGCGGTTCCGCTCGTCGGCTGTGAGAACGAGTGCATCATGGATTGCCAGATCGACAGCCATCGTAAATTAGGAAGTGGATGTGACAGTTACCGTACTGGACAACCGAGCAGGCCGGCGAAGGCTGTTCTTCCAGGTGGTGTTCCCCTCATTTGGGATATCATCGGTCTCTACTGGTCCCATTAGCCTCTAATACGTCGGCGTGATTTAATCAGATTCCCCTTTTGAATCTGAAGTCGGATTCCGTGGAGCTTGTGGAGGTTTGCAATGTTTTCCCCTCTTCACGATAGATCATCTATGGCCGACGGTTACGATGCCATAGTACTGATACCCTCATAGGCAGTATATTCTAATCAAAACCGCAATAGATGATCCCTACAATGATACACCTATGCAGGCGACGATAATCGACGGAGTTCTTGAATCCCTTCGTATCGGTGTCGGATTTCTCTGGACGGCGGCGTGGGCGATCATCATGGGCCTCACGATTACGAGTCTGGTCCAGGTCTACGTCTCGAAGGAGCGGATGGCACAGGTGCTGGGTGAGGGCGATCTAACTGGACTTACCAAGGCGACTGTGTTCGGAGCAGCAAGCAGTGGCTGTAGCTTCGGCGCCGTCGCCATCGGGAAGGGCCTGTTCAAGAAGGGGGCGCACGCGGTGAACTTCCTCGCGTTCATGTTCGCGTCGACGAACCTCATCGTCGAACTAGGGCTGATGATTCTCATCCTGCTTGGCTGGGAGTTCCTCGTCGCGGAACTGCTCGGCGGCCTGATTCTCATCGCCGTCATGGCCGCCATCGTCCACCTTACGCTTCCCGAAAACCTGTTTAACGAAGTCCGCGAGAAGCTCAACGAGCGCGACCGCCAGGCGGGCGTCACGGAAGATCCCACCTGCGGGATGGAGGGGAAAGACGAGTACACGCTCACGACCGACGGCGGTGAGACGCTCAAATTCTGCTCGGAGGGCTGTATGGAGACCTATCGCCAGGAGACGTCGAGTAGCGGCGGGTGGCGTGACGAGTTGCTGTCGTGGGGTGGCTGGTACAAGGTCGGGAATCAGTACCGCAAGGAGTGGTCGATGATCTGGAAAGACATCGTCGCCGGCTTCCTTATTTCTGGGTTCGTCATCGTCTTCGTCCCGCAGTGGGTGTGGAACACGCTGTTCATTCAGGGCGACGGCCTGCTCGTGACTGCCGAGAACGCCGTCATGGGCGTCATCATCGCCGTCCTCAGTTTCGTCGGCAGTATGGGCAACGTCCCGTTCGCCGTCGCGCTGTGGGGCGGTGGCGTCAGCTTCGCCGGGATCATCGCGTTCGTCTACGCCGACCTCATCACCGTGCCCGTGCTGAACGTCTACCGGAAGTACTACGGCTGGAAGATCATGCTGTACATCCTTGGCGTCTTCTTCGTGACGATGGCGTTCACTGGCTTCCTCATGGAGTTGCTGTTCGACGCCCTCGGCATCGTACCAGATCTGGCCGGTGGCGAGACGGCGACCGAACAGACGTACTTCGAGCTCAACTACACGTTCTACCTCAATATTATCGCCTTCGCGCTCTCCGGGTTCCTCCTGTATGTCTACCGACGTGGAATCGGCGCACCAGGTCAGTATCGTGATCCGGTGTGTGGCATGCGGACCGACGATGAGGGGCCGAGTGCGTCCAATGATGGGATGACGTACTATTTTTGCTCAAAGAAATGCAAGCGTACGTTCGAAGAAGAACCAACGGAATTTACTAATCAAAGCCCGCAAATATCGAGCCACGATCACGATCATGACCACTGATGATCGCACTGTGGTTCATCCGCTGTGATGGGGTTCATCATCACAGTTTCAATCCGCAATTGTCACACCTACTGCGCTCAAATAGACGGTATGAATAGTCAAATCCCGCAACTCGGGGCTGTCATATGAATCGCCGTCGAGCAGATACTGTCGTCGGTGTGCTTCTCGGGTTCGTTCTCCTGGCCGGCGGGGTACTCAGTGCGGGCCTATCAACAGCGTCGGGCTATCGAGCAATCGATGGGGTCAATGATGGGTTCATCTATGGGAACGATGCACGGCCCAGACCCCCTCTGGTACGTGGTTGGAACCCTGCTGGTTGCTGGCGTTATCGGTGGCGTCTATTACGTGGTCCGGGGAGAACTCACCGATCCAGAAGTGGCCGACACAACGGCGCCTGTCGATCCTGCACAGACATCGGCGGCAACAGCTACGTCGATGGATGATGACGCTGCACCGGCGACGTCTATCAATCCTGAATCGGACCCCCAAGCACGCGTTCTCGATCTCTTACCGGATGATGAACGACGCGTCCTCGAACCCGTCCTGAACTCCCCCGGAATCACGCAGATTGAACTTCGGGATCGATCTGAGTTCTCGAAGAGTAAAGTAAGCCAGACCGTGAGTTCACTCGAGGAGAGGTCTGCTGTATCGGGAACGACAGGGTCGGACCTATCGTGTGTATCCGAGTGATGACCTTCGGCAGCAACAACCGGGAAAATAGTCGCTATCTATCGGGCGCTCTCCCTCTCGAATTCCGTAGGTATGAACGGTCTCCCTCGAGCAAAACGGTTAGAAGATGTTATAGACGTTCTCGAACGTTCTCCTGTATGGATTCACACCCATGTCGATAACTCCCGAGCAGGCCTACGAGTAACCGAGGAGAGAGACAATGACCAACTTCAAACTCGGCCGGTGGCTGCTCGTGGCGCTCGCGATTGTCGGACTCGCGTTCGCCGCACCGGCAGTCAGCGCACACGACAACGCAACGACCGCTGACGACGCGCCTACGGACAATGCCACCGCAGATGAATGGGCCACTTGGATGGAGGCACAGATGACCGAACACATGGGCCCGGGTAGCGTCGAGTGGATGGAGTCGCACATGGGTGTGACCGTCGACGAGATGGCCCAGGACATGGCTGACGGGGAATACCACGACGGGGCTGACGACGGCTACAACGGCGGGATGTACGGGCAGGGCCACTGCTGACGGCTCTGGCCGTTTCGATCGCTCCAATCGAACACCACAACTCACCAACGCAAGATAATGACGCAACTCACCACTCACATCGGACGCACTGCTCGGCGACTCGCGATCCTCGCCGTCCCGCTGCTAGTTGCGGCGACTGGACCGGCTGTTGCCCACGGTAGTGGGAGCTACGGCGGCGGCATGATGGGGGGCGGCTGGGGCCTCTTCGGTGGAGCGATGGGGCTCTGGGGGTTCCTCTGGATGGGGCTCCTCATCGCCGTTCCGCTCTACATTGTCTATGCGCTCCTCAATCGAGGCTCCGGTGGGAACGAAGAGCAGTCGCTGTCGGTTCTCCGTGAGCGCTACGCCCGCGGAGAGCTCTCGGATGACGAATTCGATCGGCGGCGAGAACAGCTCGAACGCACCGGATGACTGGAGCAGCTGCTGTTCCAGCCGATACATCATATTCCCAACGGCCGCCGTTGCGGCACCCAACCGTTAACCCCGTAGACGGGGTATGATACTTCATGGAATACACAATACAGACTTCAGTCACCGGTGAGTTCGACGACGTCGTCGACACGACGATTGCGGCGCTCAAAGACGAAGGATTCGGCGTCCTCTGTGACATCGACGTCCAAGCGACGCTCGAGGAGAAACTCGGCGAGGAGTTTCGACAGTACTGCATCCTCGGTGCGTGCAACCCGGGGCTGGCACACGAGGGCCTGAACGAAGAGATCGAACTCGGCGCACTCCTCCCGTGTAACGTCATTGTCTACGAAACCGACGGCGGCGAGGTCATGGTGAGTGCCGTCGACCCACAACAGCTCGTCGGCATCGCCGACAACGAGGCACTCGACTCGATCGCGAACGAGGTCCACGACCGGTTCGAACGCGTTCTCGCCAGCGTCGCGGACGAACTCGAATCATCGACCGAGATCTGAACCATGACATCATCAAACCAACTCGACACCACAACCATCGTCCTCCTCATCCTCGGGGCGATCATCGTCCTCCCCTTGCTCACGATGGGGATGGGATTCGGCGGGATGATGGGATACGGTGGAATGATGGGTGGATACGGGACGACCAGCGGCTGGTGGCCACTCGTCGGGATGCTCGTCCAGCTGGTCTTCCTCCTCCTCCTGCTCGGTGGCGGATATCTCGTCTTCCGTCGCGTGACGGCATCGCAGTCGTCGCGGAATCCCGCAATGGAGGAGCTGCGTATGGCATACGCCCGCGGAGATCTCACCGAGGAAGAGTTCGAGGCGCGTCGGAACAAGCTCGAACGCTCGGAGTGACGGTCCGACCACCAACCTCCGGCGTTACTCACGTCCGGCCCCTTGGAATCCGAAATCTGTGACCCTCACAGCTTTCGGATGTGAATAGAAGTGTGCTAAAAGCATAAGACCATACTAGCTACTATGACGGAAGTTATCCTGTTCACACAGGAGACTTGTGGAGCGTGCGCAACGCAGCGAGAGAAAAACGAGGGTATCGAAGATGCGTATCCGGATGTCGAGTTCCGGGAGGTCGACATCCAGACCGATCTGGAGACGGCCGAGGAGTACGGTGTCCGAAAGACGCCAACGACGCTCGTGTATGCAAACGGGGAACAGACGGCCGAGTTCATCGGCATCGTCGACCGGGACGAATTGGAGGCTGCCATCGAGAGCGCCGGCCAGCAATCGCCCGGACTCACGAACCGGCTCGCCAGCATCATCCGTGGATAACAGAAGCCAACCAGCTACAATGACAGACTACAGTAGACGCCAGTTCCTGGGAGCGCTCGGTGCTGGCACAGTCGCGAGTGCGGGATTCACCCAACCAGTCGCCGCACAGGAGACGCCCGTCGTGAAGATGGGCAACAACTACTTCGACCCGATCGGGCTCCACGTCGAACCTGGCACGACCGTCCGCTTCGAGATAGCAGCCGGAGCTCACTCGGCGACGGCCTATCCGGACCGCGTTCCCGCCGACGCCACCGCCTTCGACAGCGGGACCATCTCGCAGGGGAGCTTCGAGCACACGTTCGAGGTGCCCGGAACGTACGACTACTACTGCATCCCTCACAAGACGGTCGGCATGGTCGGTCGCATCGTCGTTGGTAGCCCTGGCGGTCCAGCTGAAGACAGCCCGATCCCGGACGGCGAGGTCCCAGACAGCGAAACGATCGTCCAGAACGGCGCCGTTGCCGTCGGCTCGGACGTCGACGGCAGTGGGAGTACCGATGGCGGAATGATGGGTCCAGGGATGATGCACGGCCGGAACGGTGGATGGTTCGGTGGGCTGCCGTTCGTCGGCGGGGCACTCGGGATGCTGGGGCTGGTCGGCGGCTTCCTCTACTGGGCAATGGGTCGAGGCGATGCACCTCCAGAGAGTGACGATTCCGCTATGGAAACCCTCCAACGTCGTTACGCACGAGGCGAGATCGACGAAGAAGAGTTCCAGAAGCGTCGTGAACGGTTGGAGACTGGGAGTGAAGACCCATCTCGGTAAGGCGCGGTGTCGTCGCCATTTCTACACGCCTGAGGTCCCTCGCTCAGGAGTCCTTCGAAGACCTGTTCCTACGCCGCGGCACTTCTCCGCGGAACGTAAGCCGCACTCATCGGTGCCCAGAGAACGAGGGACACAGCAGCAACCAGAGTCCACCGAACCGTTTGCCCGATCAGACGGTCGTAGTGAAATCCGAGTCAAACTATCCAATTGAGCGAAGCTGGATATAGTGCTGTTTGGGTCTTCTCCCCTACAGTTACCGGAGTAAGTAGTCTACTGGCCTGATCTTACTTCTCCTGTGTAATTCGGTAGTAGACGCCGATTGTGAGGACAGCTACGAGGAGGAGGTATCCAGTAGCCCACACCAATGAGAGAGTCGTATCTACGTCCGTTGTGAGTCCGGTATCGACCATCACACGGACGGGCCAATAGCCGGGGAGTAGTTTCATCCACCATTCGGGCTCGGACTGGATGAACAGCGGATCCTGGAAGAGTCCGATATCGAGCATCGGGAGAATCAGCATTAGCCACATCCCGGCTAGGCGGTCGAAAACGGCCCCGACGAGCATCCCGATGAGACCATACGTGACCGAGACGACGAGCATCGCTGCGACGAACCACCAGAGATGCTCAGGCTGGAAATCGACGAGCATCACGCCGACTGAGACGCCGGTGACGATGAGAGTGATTGCTGCGAGGACCCCAAACCGGGCAGTGATTACCTGTCGTGCACGATAGCCGGCGACTGCCAGACGCCCATCCGTGTCTTTGGCTTCTCGCATCAGGAACAACCCAGCGAGTCCCGCGATGAGGGCGCTCGTAATCGGCGTCATAATCACGCCGTGGACCTCAGGCATCCCCCGCATCACCGTTACCGTCTCACCGTCGACGAGCGTCCGAACCGGCATCTCGACATCTTGGGTGACTGCGAACGCCAACGTGATGAACGAAACCGGTAAGACGACCAGTAGAGCGACGAGGACGTAGTTTCGCGCCTGTTCTTTGATGCCGATTGTGAACGCCGTTGTCGTACGGTTCATGCCGACCACCCACCATTGGTGCGCATCGTTATCCCGAACACTGCGGTGACGAGTACAAGCAGGACTAGCAGGTATCCGGCGACGAAGCCGAGATCACCCGTCGTATATGTGCCTTGGAACATCGCCTCCTGAAGGAGTTCCTTTGGATGATAGAGCGGGAAGTACTCCACGAACTCGGGAACGTCGGCGGTCAGCGGACTGTCGCCACTGAGGAACGCATCCATCATCGCAAGGAACACCACGACGAGCGAGCCTTCGAACAGTCGTGGAAGGAGCGCCCCGACGAGTGCGCCAAGAAACGCATAGACGAGGCCGGCAAGTACGAGGAATACGAACGTCAGGACAGGGGCTTCCGGTGAAATCGTCAGCCAGAGAACGCCGTAGTTTACGGCAGCCACGACGACGGTCACACCTCCGAGCGTCGCTAATCGAGTCGCAAGCAGTGTTCGGGGTGGATAGCCTGTCTGAACGAGTCGCCGATCGGCTGCACGCGCACTAATCATCTGCGCGAGTCCCATCAGGCCGGCAATGATGGCGACCCCGAATATCGCTCCGAGGAGGCGACCTAGCTCGATCGGAATCGCCTCGACCGTCGGCATACTTGGTAACCCAGCCATTGCTTGTCCCCAGCCTTCGATAACGACAACCGGAAGGAGGAGTGCCAGGACAACATTCAGGGGGGTTCTGAGGAAGGTGGAGACGTTCGTCCGGATCCCCGTCCAAACCCTATTCATCGGTCTCTTCCCCCCCGTTCACTGGCCGTTGCATCAGTCTCGCCTTCCTGGTCAGTCACGTCGTAGACCTGTCCATCACGTACCTCGTAGATGCGGTCGAGACGACTTTGCTCTTCGATCAGGTGTGAAATCATCGTGACAGCTGTTCCGTCGGCAGCGAGTTCCTCAGCGAGATCCCAGAACGTTAGATACGTTTCCCAGTCAAATCCGGTGTAAGGCTCGTCCAGCATGAGGACGTCGGGGTCGTGCATCAGGGCGATACTCAGATTGATTTTCTGCCGGTTTCCACCGCTGAGTTGGTCGATTCGGTAGTCAAGGTACTGCTCGAAATCGAGTTTCGACGCCAAGTGGTGTTTGGCCTCGTCGATTTCTTCGGCGGTCATTCCGTATCCGGAACCGAACAATCGGAACGTCTCTCCGACCGTCAAGCGGTCGTAAAGCAGTGGTTCCTGCGGACACCAGCCAACGGTTCCCGTCCGTTCGACTGTTCCGCCATCCTGTTCGAGGACACCGACGAGGATGTTCATGAGCGTGGATTTTCCCGACCCGTTTGCGCCGACGATGCCGACGATTTCCCCCGTCCGAATTTCGAGATCTGCACCGGTCAAGACGGTCACAGATCGTGTGAATGGGAGTCTTGACCCGTACGTTTTTTCGATTCCCTCAGCACGAACGAGTATCTCACTACTGTTCCCTTCTGGCGTAGTAGCTGTGGATGATCCCATAGTCAGCTACATGTACACGCTCCTAATTCACTGCGATTACTCTTTCAAATCCAAAACAACACTGTCAACGCGACCCTGAATAGTAGTATTTCCTCCGCACTATCCTGTGATGGCCGAGTTTTCGGACTTATCGAATCGAATACCCCTTCTGATTAGATGGGCCTCCGAGTTGGTCTACAACAGATGTCATACGACGGTCTCGGGAATCTCGCCGTGGTCAACACGACAGCCCTACCGGATTCAGTCCGGTAGGGGATCGATCAGAACGGTGGCTGCCCCATCGAGAACGAGGCTTCCACTATCATCTTCGATCTGTGTTGTGAGTTTGTATCGGTCGTTATCGAGAACGTCGGTGATATCACATCGGGCCGTCAGGGTGTCATCAATGCTGACTGGTCGGCGGAATTCCAAATTCTGGGAAATATAGATCGTGACTCCGGGAAAGCACGCGAGTGCAGCACTTATCATTCCCGAGACGAGCGTTCCATGAGCGATGCGGTGGCCAAACCGGGTCTTTTCAGCGAATGCCTCGTTGAGATGGACCGCGTTTGTATCTCCGGTCGCCTCTGCAAATTTCCTAACATCCTCGTCTGTGATCGTCTTCGAGAAGCGAACACTATCTCCCGTGCTAAGTGAAGATGGGTCGGTTATCGAGAGATCGAACTCTCCAGTGGCTCGACCGTATGGCACTCGGGGGAGCGTCATTCCTCCCGATTCAACGAGATGCGGATGTGGCGTTTCGGTATACTTCTCAGGTACTTCCTCGAACACTGCTCGACAGTCTTCCGAGCAGAAGTGATACACTTTGTCGTCGTGTTCGATAGTCGGGTCGGCAGTTTCTTGTGAGACTTCCATCCCACAGACGGGGTCAACAGGCATTGATCTGTAGTTCTACTTTTCTTGGGGATTCTCGTGCTCTCCTTTGAACGCGGTCTCGCAGTCTTTGCAACAGAACTGCTGGAGTGATCCACCAACGCGGGTAGCTAGTCCGTCTTCGCTGATAGTGATTCCACAGTGTGCGCACGTAAGTACGGATTCAGTACCGTTGGCATAGGCTGAACAGGTGGCACTTGACAGCAGTTGCACGTCGTATCGTCGCACGTCACTCAGTGGTAGACTGTGCTGCACCCAGTTTCCGACCGTAGTCCGCGGCGGTGTCGCAACAACCACGACCTCGCCCTCAGCAGTTGTGAATACGTGTTCTACGTATGGGGCCTTGAGGATCGATTCTCGAAGTGAATCTGTCTTCCCAAGTTCAGACCGGAGCCGCACCATGACGTGTATCCGGTTTTCGTACTGTGTGAGGTCGAGATCAACGGTGAATCGACGAATGACATCATCTTGCTCCAGCTGACGGACGCGTGCTGAAACGGACGGGGCTGAAAGATTTACTGCCTCAGCAATAGTGCTGTATGGTCGTCTCGCGTTCTCCGCTAAAAGACGGAGGATTTCGCGATCCGTGTCGTCAAGTTCTGGTTGGGTCATCGAAAGGCGGAATGGGGGTGAGGGGATCGGGTGAATGGGGGTGGGTGTGGGGGAGCTACGACGCAGGTGTGGGGTGTGACGGTTAGACGTAATCCTCCGGTGTCGAGGTGAACGTCTCCTTGCAGCCCTCGGCACAGAAGTAGTACGTCTGACCGTCGTACTCAGTTGTGGCCGCCGGATCACTTTCATCGACGTCCATTCCACAGACTGGATCAGTTGCCATTCGGTTTCACCCCACATCAATGGTACGAGGGCCTGAACCAAGCAATTTGTTCTTAGCAATCCAAAGTCGGGATACATAGCGATTTGAGCCGTGCTGCACGGTTTGGCTTTTCTGACTCCACAATCAACGGTTAGTACCTCACAATCCCGAACTATCGTTCGAGTATACCAACGGATTCCTATCTGTGTCCTATATAAATACTGGAGTCTGAACCAATTCTAAACCTATGGGTCACGATCCACCACACGACAATCACGAGGAGTGAAGACCCCACAGGTCCATCCAAATTCGTGGATGCTCAAGCGTCGACGTGACGATCCGATTCTTTCTTGCGCCGTGCAAGTAGCAGTCAAGTAGTCTCTAGTTCCGCAACGAAGATAACGTGTCGCAGGAACGGCAGCGCGTGGTGAGCCTTCCGTACCTGCTCAGTAATCGCTAGGGGATCGAGATCATACGCTCCTAACAGTCGTTCAATGAGAGCCCGGAGCGGGCTCGTGAGTAGCTGGAGGTACAGCGTCGTCCACTTTCGGAAGCGTCCGACGCTGTGTTTCGTGATATCTTCGACCGCTTTGAGCTCAAAGCTTGTCTCGTCGAGAGCAGCTTTGTATCCTTCAACAGTACCCAAGGACGGCATATCCCACGCATCCGCAAATGAATCGACCAATCTCCGTTCCGTTTCAGTCACGTCTGACTGCATCACGAGATCGGAGACTACGAGAACCGCCTCGGGTTCGAGGGTATCTGCGACTGTAGCGAAAACGCGATTCCGCTCGGAGAGGTATACGAGCGCGTCGATGGCTGTACACGCGGTAAACGAGTCCCTGGTAAACGGGAGTTGTGTCGCGTCACCGATGATGAACTCGGAATCGAGGTGCTTACCCCGTGCGTTCTCGGTTGCCATCTGGATGTTGTACGGAACGAGGTCGACACCAGTGACGTTGAAGCCGAACTGATAGGCGAGGTGGAGGGCTGGACCCCCCCGACCGCAGCCGACATCGAGGAGGCGCACTCCGTCGGTTGTGGGTAGATGCGACGCGACCCTTGAGCCGACTTCCGTGACGAGGCGACGTTGACTCGAACCGGCTATATGTGGCTGGTACCACTCCGAGTAGCCGAGATTGAGGAACTCGTCAGTATCGAACAGGAGGTCGAACGCCCGCCAGATATCGGCTCGCTCGCCGCGGTAAGAAAACTGGTCGGTGATTCGGTGGCGGAGAGTACTCTGATCCATCGGCCACCTACTCGAGTTCGGAAACCTCCGAATAGCAGTACTCGGATTCGTCGCAGTACGCGAGGTCGGCACACCCGCGAGGACGCTGGTAGTCGATTCCCTTGTGCCGCCGGAGATACGTCACGTAGCCGTCGTCCACGCGGTCTAGGATGTCATGACAAATCCACTTCTCCCCGAACCAAGTGGCGCCCAGATTTCGGTACGGACACAGGAAGATCGTCCGTTCGACCGAATCGATCTGTGGCGTCTCGACGATCCGGACACCGACAAGACGATACGCGATACGAAGACGGGTGACGACCGAGTCCGGCGTATTCGCGCCAAGGAAAAGTACGTACGCGAACACATACCCGAGGCCATGGAGGAGTCGTCGAATCATCGTTCAGGCTGTCGACTGCCGTCCCAAAGTATCTTGACCAGATGTTCTCTGTTCAGATCTCGGTGTACACGTCACCTGTCTTTCCGCCGCCGAGTTTGTAGACGGTGAATGTGTCGGACTTCGTCCCGCCCATCCCCGGCGATCCAGCCGGCATCCCGGGCAACGCGATGCCGTCAATCGCCGGCTCTTCCTCGAGCATCGTCGCGATAACCTCGGCAGGAACATGTCCTTCGACGACGTACTCGTCGAGGACGAGTGTGTGACAGCTCTGTAGATCCGATGGAATACCGTGTTGGCGCTTGAGATCCGTCACGTCCTCGGTTTCGGTTTCCCCGAGCGTCGTGTCGAGCTGTTCCCGCAGGTACGACGCATATTTTCCACAACAGCTACAGCCTGGTGAACTGTATTGTTGGGCGTTCGTCACCGCTAGCGTTCCCTCGATATCCCACTCATCCCCACTCGATGACCCCAAACAACCGGCGGTTCCGAGTGCGACTGTCGTCGCACCGACCCGTAGTAGTTCGCGACGAGTTACGGCCCGTTCCATATGCTCGTCACTTGGCTCGGAAGTATTCAATTGTACGTCGACCTTTCCTGTGTATTGAGAACGGATTCAAGCACGACGGGGAAGGTGACTTTCAGTTCTGAGGAGGAAACCCCAAAGGTCAGAGTCCCGTATTCGTCTCTATGTGGCGACCCTCATCGGTCGAGGGTGCTGCCGTGACGGTTTTCCGTCAACGAGCATATCGGCCTTAAATTGCGCCCAACATGACCCAGAGCATGACTCGTCGCACCGACTCCGACACTTCACTCCTCGAAACTGTGGGAAATACGCTCTCGTCGAACTGATGCGACTCCAAACGACGTCTCCACTCTTTTCGAAATAGACGTGCTATAGCGAGTTACTTGCGATAAAAGCCTCAAGTCACCACCCCAGAGACTGTTCTCCCGGTTTCGATTCTTAACAGAAAGCACGGTAAATCGTCGTTACGTATAGATATGTATGAACTCCCCCAGCCATCTAGAAGTTCGAGAAGGTGCGGACATCAACCTGTACAACCAGATCCTCATTCCACTCTACGGAGCTGATATAAGGGACTCAGTGGTCCAATATGGCCTATCACTTGCAGAAACGTATGATGCGGCTCTCCACGTGTTATATATTCAAGATGAGGAACGCACGGAGGTGGAATCCGATCAAGTCACTAAACAAGAGGAATGGGACGCAGCAGCGGTAATTGAACCCGTGGTGGATCAGGCCCACTCGCTCGGACTCAATGTGATACCAGCAGTGGATAGTGGGCACTCTCCAGGTGTTATTCGGGAATACGCTGAGGAGAATGATATCGATTTGCTTGTCCACCAGAAACCTACACAGACTAGATTAGCACGAATTCTCCGGAGAGACGTCTCCAGCCACATCATTCAAAATATCTCTCTTCCTGTCTTGACGATACCTGATATGGATCCCTCTGATCCGGTAGGAGAGTTATCTACTAGTCAGTTCACAGATATTCTCGTGCCTACGGATGGATACGACGAGGCATCTGTGGCCTTCAAACATGGGCTACAAATTGCTAAACGGTATGATGCAACCCTACATGGACTTTTTATCATTTCCGAACAGTCCTATTCGAGTCGGCCTGGATTCACGTGGGAAGAGGTCACTGACTCTTGGGAACAGCGGGGAACTCGGCTCTTGGAGGACATTACGGAGAAGGCAGCGACCTTGGACGTTCCTGTCCGAACTACGTTGAGCTTTGGTCAACCTCAGCAGGAGATTCTCAAATACACTGAGGTGACTGACATCGACCTTGTTACAATGGGGACACGAGGATTGACTGGCATTCGTCGGCTATTACAGGGAAGCGTCGCAGCTCAAGTGATCGAGGAAGCAGATTACCCCGTTCTAACGATTAACCGAAGGACAGCTGAATTGAAAAAACACCCGTACACCTTTCTTCGAAAGACAAACCAGAATCGGAAGTCAAGGCTATATTGAAATATTATTTGTAATATACTAATTTCAGTCTTAAATTCGGAAATTCTAATTGCGTATTAATCCCCGTTTCTTCTACCAAACCAAAGAGTGTTAAGTTCGTTCTGCTGAATAAAGCGCGCGTACTGACCAGAAGGAAAACCAAGAAACGACAGGGCTACTCCTAAAAATCGTGTTTGTCTTCACGTTTAGGTGCATCAGATGGACGTTAGTGCGAGCAACGCGAAAAGTTAACTGGCAAATGGCTCCACGGACTGAGTTGTTGAACTAGTCGTCCATGCCGGATGGGGTTTGGCCCGTAGTCGATCCCGACGGTGCCGACCCTGCGGCAAACTTGTAAACGGCGACGAGTCCCCAAATCACCAAGCCGAGCAGGATGATGCCCGCCCTAATGTCGATGGGGACCACTGCAGCGTGTTCGATTGCTCCCTCGCTATCGACTGGGTGCCCGGCTCCCAGTAGCATGTCGAGCAGGCCGATCACGACGACGCCCAAGACAACCAGGCCACCGCCGACGTACATGGCGATTTGGTCTGCCGTTGATAAGTCACTCATTGGTAGTCACCCGAGGAGTTTCCGTAATCGCGTGTTCTCGAACAGTTCCATCTCACGCAGGCGGTTATCGACTGCCAGGACGCCGCCCGCTCCAAGTGCCACAATGGTTCCGAAGACCATGATCCCAAGGAGTTCACCCGTGACCATACCGTTGGCCCAGCCGCCACCGTAGCCGTTGATGAAGTAGAAGAACAGCATCATGAAGGCACCAAAGAAGGCGGCGGTCCTCGTGAGGACACCGAGTATCAGCCCGAGACCGATGGCGGTTTGCCCAAGCGGTACCGCCACGTTGACGAACGCCAACAGGATGCCGTCGCTGAACGGCGTGACGAAGGGGGCGAGAATCGTGCCCTGAGCGGCTCCGCCGACGAACCAGCTGGCGTCGAAGGGCCACGCCCAGATTTTGTCAAGGCCAGCGTGGAGCATCCACCACCCGGCGGTCAGCCGGAGCAGCAGGATCCAATACGACAACCAGGCTCCCGAGACCGAGAACGACGTCTCGGTTCCGAGAAAATTCGTACGGATGGATTGAGTTGACATGGCATACTTCACCTCACGGCTGATTTTGTCAGATGTAGTAAAAAAGATTGATGGTGTTCGTGATTTCTAAGAGTCGGGGCTCATTTCAGGAACGCGGATATCCGAGGTGAGTTGGATGATTCTCAAGAAGGAATTCGGTCACCCTCAACGCACTGATTGTGTGCTGGGGCATGTAAGCAGGAGCACCGATGAAGCTGAGCCCACCGATTTCTGGATTTCGGAAAATTCTGTTTGAGGGACTGAATTCATCTACTGATCTAATCCTTTGTACTTACCGATCCTCTCAGTAGCTAACAGATTCTGAGAATTTAACTCGAGTGGATATCAATCAATTAACTCCCACTGGTTAGTCATTCCTCCATAGACACGGTTTAAAACTCGTCGTCTCGAGAAAATACGGGCAAATAAAACAGGGTGGCGGAGGAGACGCAGTAGAACTGCACTCGGAGACCGGTCAACGTCTTCAATATCGATCCCGGCAGCGGCACGAATTGCTGCTCCCAGAACCTTGGGATTACGAGTTTCAAGAAAGTATCTCACAACTGTGGCGAAAATGTACTCCGTTTTCATCCTCTGATATAATCTATCAGGATAATTGTGTAATTGGCTTCTGTTAGCCAGCTCTGCGGCCAAGAATCCCGATTCAACGGCCTGTGAGATCCCCTTTCCGGTGAGTCGGTTTGCTATACCTGCAGCATCACCCACTCGTACGACTGAATGCTCCGGTAGATGGGTTCTGTCGGGATCAAGGCTTGGTCCCTCGGGAATGATTGCGACGTTCGTCCGTTCCTGCGACGGGACTGGCCACCCATTCCGCTCACAGGCTTCCCTCAATGCCTTCATATAATCATTAGGCCGGTCACTGACCGTCCAGCCGATACCAACGTTGGCTCGTTGCGATGTCTTCGGGAATGCCCACGAGTACCCTGTATAGTTCTCCAGAATTATCCGGCTGTTCGGGTACAACTCGGTGAAGTCCCCTTCGACATCACTGTTAAGCGCTACCATATATCCTGAATACTCGTTGGTTGTTCCGAGCGCTTTACTAGAGAGTGATGGCTGACCGGTTGCATCAACGACGAGATCATACTCATCGGTGAACTCGTGGAAATCTGTCCGTGTGATAGACTGGTTTTCGTGGATGTCAACACCCTTCTCTGAGAGTTGTTCTGCCCAGGACTGCTCAACGACATTTCGGTCCGTTATATATGTATCCGCAGCAGGAAAGGTGCCGGCTCCAGTGCGGTGGCGATCGGCGTCGATTCCGTCATACACCTCCACTTCCATCGCTGGCAGCGGGTTGAGAAAGCCGTTCTCTACAGTCGGTTCGAGTGGGATCTTCGATACCGCTGTCATCGCTTCTCCGCAATTAACGCCTTTGCTATCGTAGGACTGCCGCTCATATAGTTCGACGACGAATCCAGCGTCGTCGAATCCAGCAGCTGCTGCAAGCCCGGCCATCCCTCCACCTATTACCGCAATTTTGGACGTTCGAGTCATCGGTTTTTGCCAATCTTTGAGGCCATCGTTAAGCTCCCAACAGCATCCGAAGTGACCCACGAACGCCCATCGGGAGTCCGATCGCTCCGATGAAGAACGTCATAAGCCACCACCACGTGTGATTCATCTCCTCTTTCGCATCGGCGAGATACCACACGATGCCGACAGTCACGACGAGTTTCAGCACGAACGTCGATCCGGAGAATCCAGTCGCCTGGTACACGAGATTCGTCACGACCAGCTTTGGGGAGTAGCCGAGGAACGTCACACCGATGAGATTCTGCGCAGCGTCCCACAACTGGCCGAAAACGGCCAGCAGAATTAGCGGGTGTCGAAGGTGGGTGATATTGGCGAAACTCGTGCCCCAGTAGTAGAGTGCGGTTACGCCGAGCGCTATCCCCGTCGTCGCGACAGGAACCCATAGGCGGAGTGGGGTCGATGTCGAGAGGCCGTGCCAAACAGCCCACCAGACGGCCCCGACAGCCCACACCGACCCGACGAGCCCGACTGTTAGCGGGATAGATCCGATATTTTGGTCACGCAAGAGTGCGCCGACGCCGAGCGCGAGGATGGTGACAGCGGTGACGACGATGTAAATCGATGGCGTGATGAACCACACCGCGTAGTCGCCGAGCAGTCCGATATCCTCGAGGGCGCGCATCGCCCCACCTGCGATGATGATCGGAGCGAACCCGTAGGCCAGTCGTGCGTCGAACGTGACGTCGAGTTGGTCGAGATACGCCCGTAGTCCGGGGAGGCTGTATACGACTGCCGCGAGGTAGATTACCGTGTTCACCGCGTTGTAGCCCTGGACAGCACGAATCCCCTCGTGCGTGACTGGTTGACCGGCCGCATCGGCGACGACTGGTCCCCAGAGATACTGCCAGATGAACCGGTCGTAGACCAACGTCGGAAACACGAGGAGGCCCCCACCGATGAGGACGAGCGGGGCCAGCAGGTACAGCGCCCACCACTCGCGTGAGCCGGTCTCCGGAAGGGCAGTCTCGACGCGCCGGGTGACAGTACTCACGACTCGTTCACCTCTAAGCGCCACGTCGTGCTTTTCGAGCGCCCCCACTGTTCGAGTGAAACGATTGTGAGTTCGTCCTGGAGCTGGCTGAGGTACTGCGCGACTGCCTTGGGAGATCCGTCGAGATCGCTGGCAATCTCGCGAGCCCGGAGGTATGTCGGTTCGCTACTGGCTGTCTCGACGAGGTACCTTCGAACCGTGTGCCGGGAAATATTCGACATTGATCTAGAGGTGACGGTTAGCGAAGAAATCCGAAGAGCTTGTAGTCGTGATCGGGGGTGTACCGCCGGAACAGGAGACTGTTCGTCAGCACCGACACCGACGAGAACGCCATTGCTGCTGCAGCGAGCACGGGCTGGAGGAGGCCGAGCGACGCTAACGGAATCATCGCCGTGTTGTAACCGAGCGCCCACACGAGGTTCTGTTTGATCTTCTGGAGTGTCGCGTCTGAGATTCGGATCGCCTTTACCACGTCGAGCGGGTCGTCTCGCATCAGCGTGACGTCTGCAGCTTCGATGGCGACGTCGGTGCCGGAGCCGATTGCTGTCCCGACGTGTGCGACCGCGAGTGCCGGAGCGTCGTTGACGCCGTCACCGACCATCATCGCCTGCCGGCCCTCGTCTTGAATACTGTCGACCGCGTTGGACTTGTCCTCAGGAAGGACTCCTGCGCGGACGTTCTTCGGGTCGATACCCACCTGTTTAGCGACCGCACGGGCAGTTCGCTCGTTGTCGCCCGTAATCATCATCACGTCAACTCCCCGCTCCTGGAGTGCTGTGACAGCCTGCTTGGAGCTTTCCTTCACTGTGTCGGCGTCGGCGACCACACCCACGAGCTCCCCCTCGTAGGCGACCAGCATCGCCGTCTTCCCCTCGTTCTCGAGGCGTTCCATCGTCTCCTCAGCGGGAGAGGGGTCGATCCCGTTGTCCCGCAGCAGCTTGCGGTTGCCGACCAGCACCTCGCTGTCACCAATGACTGCTTTGATCCCGTGGCCCGGAACGTTCTCGAAGTCGTCAGGCTCAGTCACGTCCAGGCCGCGTTCTTCGGCCCCTTCGACGATTGCACGGGCGAGCGGGTGTTCGCTGCCGCTTTCAGCTATCGCCGCCAGTCGAAGCACATCATCCTCTGAGAGGCGCTCACGGGTGCTGAGCTGTCCACCATCTGGGGTCGGCTCGCCACCGTCAGTCACCACATTTCCATCGCTATCAAAGACGACCACGTCGGTGAGTTCCATTTCCCCTTCGGTGAGTGTGCCCGTCTTGTCGAAGACGACTGTATCGACGTCTTTCGCTCGTTCGAGGATGTCACCGCCCTTGAACAGGACGCCGTTCTGGGCACCAATCGTCGTCCCGACCATCGTCGCTGCGGGCGTCGCCAGCCCCAGCGCACAGGGACAGGCGATGAGGATCGAGGACGCGAAGACAATTATCGCGAACTCGAAGACTGAAACGGTCCCACCGACCGGGGCCGGGCCGCCAGCAACCTGACCCCACAGCGGGAGCCAGTCGACGAAGCCAGCGAGAGCCTCGGGGAACAGGAACCAGACGACACCCCAGAGAAGGGCGTTCGCGATGACCGCAGGCACGAAGTACGCGGAGATGCGGTCGGCGAGATTCTGGATGTCGGGCTGGCGCGACTGGGCCTCCTTGACTGTCTGGACGATCTGTTGGAGGGCCGTGTCTTCTCCAACCTTCGTCGCCTCCACGACAAGGACGCCGTTCTCGTTAATCGTCGAGCCGACGACCTCATCGCCCTCCTCTTTCTCGACAGGCACAGATTCGCCAGTGACCATTGACTCGTCGACGGCAGACTGACCGTCGACAACGACACCGTCTGTGGGAATCTTCTCACCTGGACGAATTTTCATCCGGTCACCAGTTGTGACCTCTTCAAGCGGAACTTCTTCTTCACTGCCGTCCTCGTGGACAATGGTCGCCGTTTCGGCTTCCATTTCGAGGAGCTTTCGGAGGGCCTCACCCGCTTGGCCCTTCGACCGAGCTTCGAGATAGTTACCCAACGTGATGAACACGAGGATGAGGGCTGCCGTGTCGAAATAAAGTCCACCTGCAATGAGTTCAGCAAGGACTGCCACAGAGTATAGATAGGCCGTTGTTGAACCGATCGCAATCAGCACGTCCATATTGGCGCGGCCATTCTTCACGATCGCCTTGTACGAGTTCTTATAGAACGGCCAGCCGAGGATCGCCTGTACCGGCGTGGCGAGGAGGAACTCAACCCAGCCAAGTTCCACACCGAAGACGGCTTCAGGGACGATCGCGCCACCGAGCAGATAATTGTCGATGAGGAAGAAGAGCAACGGTGCCGATAACACTGCCCCAAAGAGGGTCAACCTGAGTTGCTTCCGAGTTTCGGCTTGACGGGCGGCATCTCGTGCGTCCTGGCCCGACTCTTCGTCGGCACCATCTTCGCGGACGGGCGAGTAGCCAGCCTCCTCGATAGCATCGTACAGCGCACCAATAGATACTTCCGCAGGATTGTAGGTGACCTGTGCTTCGTCGGTTGCGTAATTGACCTCCGCATTAACGACGCCCGGAATATTTTCAAGAGCGGTTTGGTTGGTCTCGGCGCAGTTGGCACAGGTCATATCGGAGATGGCAATCGTTACCGTCTCAGAGACTGCGCCGTACCCGGCCTCGTCGATCGCGTCGTAGATTTCTTTGAGCGATACCTCTTCAGGGTCGTAGGTGACGGAACCCTCGTCGGTGGCGAAGTTCGCATCCGCCTCCGATACCCCGTCGAGCGATTCGAGAGTGTCCTGGATCGTCGCCGAACAGTTGGCGCAGGACATTCCCGTGATATCAAGATGGATTGTTTGGCTTGTCATGCTTGTTCTACTATACGGGGTCTAGGTTTAGGCGATTTACTGCTTCGAGAGGCGGGGTTTCGACTGCAGGAAAATTTGGATTCCAAAGACAGCGTTACGCTCCCTCTTCGAGTCGCTGATACCGATCGTCGAACCGTGTGAGACAGGACGGACAACAGAAGTGATAGATCTCTCCGTCGATTCTCGTCGTTTCACCTTGATTATCAACGGTATTGTTACATTCAGCACAGGTGAGTGCAAATTCGACGCCATCAACGGACGGCGTCCATTCAAGCTCGTCAATTAGCGTGACGGTGTAATCTGCTACATCGATCTCGTTAAAGAGTCCATCTACCCACTGACGTACGTTCTGGGCTTCAACACGGGCATAGAACCAAAGATCTCCTTCGGAGGTCGTGAAGACGTGTTCAACGCCATCTGACTCTCGAGCCCGCTCGCGGGCGGCCTCCAACGACGCTGAGCCGATTTCGGCCTGAATAAATACCGGTACACCAGCTCGGAGATGAGCCCGGTTGACGTCAATCGTGAAGTTGTTAATGATGCCAGCTTCCTGTAATCGCTTTACCCGGTCAGACACGGCTGGCCCCGACAAGTCGACCTCCTCGCCAATATCGCTGAACGGGCGGCGGGCGTCATCAGCGAGTAACGAGAGGATTTCTAAGTCGGTTTCATCCAAATTGCGCATACGACCGCTTCGTCTCGCAGGATACATTATTGTTGCCCACAACACACCTTCGAAATCGGTGATCTAGGGCTGCGACAACATTGGATTCTAAGCAGAAAACCACATAGAATACTCGCCCCTATCTACGAATGGATATGACTCAGACAATCACCGTCGAAGGAATGACCTGTGAACATTGCGAGCAGACCGTCGAAGAGGCACTCGAAGAAGTTGAGGGGGTTACGTCCGCTACTGCGGATCGTGACTCAGAATCCGCGACGGTCGAGGGGTCCGCTGAACGGGATGAGCTTGTGACTGTGGTCGAAGACGCTGGATACGATGCCTCTGCGTAACAAATCCCGATTCTCGTCGAATCGGATTCGGAGAGGGATTGATACGACTGCCAATCCCAGGTGTAGATACTATGACTGATACACTTCCGTTCGATGCCGTCCGCGAGCTCGACGTCGACGGGACGACGTACAAGATGGCCGATCTTCGAGCACTCGAAGAGCAGGGGCTCTGTGACCTCGACACGCTCCCTGTGAGCATCCGTATTCTGCTTGAGTCGGTGCTCCGGAACGCCGACGGCGAAACTGTTACTGCAGCGGACGTCAAGAATGCTGCTGGCTGGGAGCCAGACGTACCGGACGCAGAGGTTCCGTTCTCTCCATCACGAGTCGTCCTACAGGATCTCACTGGCGTGCCCGCAGTTGTCGACCTGGCGGCCCTTCGATCCGAAGTCGACCGCAAAGATCGGGACCCAACCCTGGTCGAACCAGAAATCCCTATTGATCTTGTAATCGACCACAGCGTCCAGGTCGACTACTTCGACTCCGAGGACGCCTACGAGAAGAACGTCGAACTGGAGTACGAGCGCAACGCCGAACGGTATCGCGCGATCAAGTGGGCGCAGAACGCCTTCGAGAACTTCAACGTCGTCCCGCCGGGGACCGGCATCGTCCACCAGGTGAATCTCGAGCATCTGGGCCGGGTCGTCCACGCCCGCGAGCGAGACGGCGAGAACTGGCTCCTACCGGACACACTCGTCGGTACGGACAGCCACACCCCGATGATCGGTGGCATCGGTGTGGTCGGCTGGGGCGTCGGCGGCATTGAAGCGGAAGCGGCGATGCTCGGTCAGCCGGTCACGATGAAACTCCCCGAGGTCGTCGGCGTCCGCCTCGAAGGCGAATTACCCGAGGGCGCGACAGCGACGGATCTCGTGCTCCACATCACCGAACGGCTCCGCGAGGTCGGCGTCGTCGACCGGTTTGTCGAGTTCTTCGGTCCTGGTGTGGAGAATCTCACAGTCCCCGACCGAGCCACGATCGCCAATATGGCGCCCGAACAGGGCTCGACGATCAGTATGTTCCCGGTCGACGAGCAGACGCTCGAGTATCTCGAACTCACCGGGCGTGACCCCGCCCACATCGACCTTGTTCGCGAGTACCTCGAAGCGCAAGGGCTATTCGGAGAACAGGAACCGGAATACACCGAGGTCGTCGAGTTCGATCTTTCGACTGTTGAGCCGAGTCTCGCCGGACACAAGCGGCCACAGGACCGGATTCCGATGGGGGACGTGAAACAGAGCTTCCGGGGACTTCTCCACGGGGAGTTCGAAGACGACCTCGATGATGTCGACGAAGACGCCCTACAGCGGTGGCTCGGCGAAGGTGGTGCAGCTGGTGCGGAGACCGACGGCGGTGTTCAGGTCGAACCCGAATCGGAACTGCACCCGTTAACCAAACGCGTCGAGGTCGACCTCGACGGTGAGACAGTGGAAATTGGACACGGAGACGTCCTCGTCAGCGCCATCACGAGCTGTACGAACACTTCGAACCCGTCGGTGATGATCGCTGCTGGTCTGCTTGCCCAGAACGCCGTCGAGAAAGGTTTAGATGTCCCGCCGTACGTCAAGACGAGTCTCGCACCCGGCAGTCGCGTCGTCACGCAGTACCTCGAGGAATCGGGCCTGCTTCCGTATCTCGAAGAGCTCGGGTACGCGGTCGTCGGCTACGGCTGTACTACTTGTATCGGGAACGCCGGACCACTTCCCGATCCCATCGAGCAAGCGATCGACGACCACGACCTCTGGACGACGAGCGTCCTCTCCGGGAATCGGAACTTCGAGGCGCGTATTCACCCGAAGATCCGCGCGAACTACCTCGCGAGCCCGCCGCTCGTCGTCGCCTACGGCCTCGCAGGGCGGATGGACGTCGACCTCGAGAACGAGCCGCTAGGCACCGACGAGGAGGGGGGATCGGTGTATCTGGCGGACATCTGGCCCGACGCAGCGGACGTGCAGGCAGCAATCCACGAGAACGTCTCTCCTGGGATGTTCGAGGAGAAGTATGCCTCTGTGTTCGAGGGTGACGAGCGGTGGGCTGCTCTCGACGCGCCCACAGGTGACGTCTACGAGTGGGACGACGACTCGACATACATCCGAGAGCCGCCGTTCTTCCAAGACTTCCCCCTCGAGAAACCCGGCGTCGCCGATATTGAGGATACACGCTGCCTGCTGACACTCGGCGATACCGTTACGACCGACCACATCAGCCCTGCTGGCCCCTTCGGATCTGACCTCCCTGCCGGCCAGTGGCTGCTCGATAACGGCGTTGAGCCGCACGAGTTCAACACCTACGGCGCGCGCCGGGGCAACCACGAGGTGATGATGCGGGGAACGTTCGCCAATGTCCGCATCGAGAACGAGATGCTCGACGATGTCGAGGGTGGCTATACGATCCACCACCCAACCGACGAGCAGACGACCGTGTTCGAAGCCAGCCAGCGCTACCGCGAGGAGGGAGTCCCGCTCGTCGTGATGGCGGGCGAAGAGTTCGGTACCGGCTCCAGCCGGGACTGGGCGGCGAAAGGAACGGACCTACTCGGTGTTCGCGCAACCATCGCCGAGAGTTACGAGCGCATCTACCGCGACAACCTCGTCGGCATGGGTGTGCTCCCCCTGCAGTTCGATGATGGCGACTCGTGGGAATCTCTCGGTCTGGATGGGTCGGAGATCTTCACGATCCACGGCCTCGATGACGGGCTCGACGTGATGGACGAACTGACCGTTATCGCCGAGCGTGCGGACGGGTCGACTGTCGAGTTCCCGGTCACAGCACAGGTCGGCACGCCGGCCGCCGTGACCTATATCGAACACGGCGGCATCCTCCACTACGTCCTTAGACGGCTCCTCACGCGATAATCTCTCTCAACTGACTCTATTTCTGGAAGCACAAGCAACACGAATAACTTTGAGTCCAAATTAGCGTTTCAATCGTGCGTAGACTCTGTTCGGATGATGCCCGCTACGTTATCCATCTGAGCTGAAACGTGTGCACTCTCACCAGCAACATGCGTAATTAAATCGTCCAGAGTGATCATCCCGATAACGCTCCCGTCTTCAACAACCGGGACGTGTCGAGCACCCGCTTCGTTCATTTGTCTCAGGACTTTTGGAATCTCAGCATCTGCTGGCACAGTAAGTGGGTCACGCGTCATCACGTCAGCAGCTCGTACGTCGTCTCCACTAGTCTCGGCTGTGAGCACACTTAACTCGCTTTCCTCGGTGAGCAGGTTAGCAATCAGGTCTCGGTCGGTGATGATACCAGAGATCTGATCGGATTCTTCGACGACCACGTACCTGGCACACCGCGATTGGGAGATCATCGTGTGAGCGATCTCGGCAACCGTGGCGTCAGGCGTGACACGGGCGACCGACTCATCAGCAATACGACCAATGTCCATCCGGAGGTCAGTTGGTCTGGTACCCATGCTAATCAGTACGACTCATAACAGGAAATAGCTTAGCATCAGCTGGTCGTCATAGAAATCCTCCACTCTTCAACCCTGAGAGACGACAATCTCCAAACTTTGTGAAGTTACAAAAAGTGTTACCAGCTACGCCACTATCCAAGAGCGCTGGCTTTTATAATCTAGTCTCAATAAGTAAAGAGAAATGTACGATACGGTTTTGCTCTCGACTGACGGGACAGTTGCTTCTGAGGAAGCTGAATCCCATGCTATCGCGCTAGCAGAGGCCCATAATGCCGATCTTCATGTTCTGTATGTAGTCGATGAGGACGTCGTAACAGCATACAGCGGTGACGAGTACGTTGATGAAGCCGAGGGCCCAGAACATGGCCTCGAAGAACTTGGAACGGAAACAATCGCAGACATCCAATATAAAGCGAAGGAGGTCGGTGTCAATGTTGTCAAAGCAATTGAGCACGGCCGACCGGCTGAGACGATTGTACGGTATGCTGATGTCGAAGATATGGATCTACTTGTACTTGGAACGAAACACCGGCCGGAAGAATACCGGGCCTTGCTCGGAAGCGTGACCGACCGCGTCCTTCGATTGACGACCCGCCCAGCGACCGTCGTGAAGACGGAAGTCGACGAATAGGGGAAGAACAGTCAGTAACGGCCGCCGTCAGGCGTGAGTCGGGCGCGCCGGCGTTCGAACTCCTCGTCGTCGATTTCGCCGCGAGCGTACCGTTCCTGGAGGACAGCGAGTGCGCTATCCTCGGTGGGGCCGTCCGATGGCGACCGCGTTGTCAGCCAGTAGACGATGTAGACGGGAAGGGCGATCAGAAGTGCCATCCACAGCAAACCGATCAACATCATCCCCCAGCTCCATATTCCCCACCCGGCCATGTGACCATCATTCCACATCCCGTCATGCCAGTCCCACATCACTGTATCTGGAACAGCAGCGTGCGTCAGAGTCATTCCAATGATGACGGCTAGCGTCAGTGCTCCGATGACGATGAGTCCCAGAGAACGAATCCCGCGTGCTTGAATTGGATTTTGCATTATTGTACTCCTGAAGAGAGTTCGGCGTGGTTAGCCGAGGATGTATTCGAGGGCGGGGTAGCGCTCAACGAGCGTCTCGCCACCGACGTCGTAGTTCTCGATGTACTGGTCGAGGCCCAGGATGCGGCCCGCGGCGAACGCGGCGACCGCGAGGAACACGAGCATGTACGCGAAGTCCCCGTTGATGAACCCGTGGCTCATGTCCCAGTTCCCGAAGTAGAACATGAGCATCATGAGCGCGCCGAAGAACGCCGCGAGGCGGACGAACGCGCCGACGAGCAGGCCGAGGCCGATGAACAGCTCGCCCCACGGGACGGCCACGTTCGCGAACTCGACGAACCACGGCGTACTCCCCATCCACGCGAACATCCCCGCGAGCGGGTTGCCGTTCGTCGCCGCGACGTTCGTGAGGTAACCGCCCGCGGCGAACTCGCCGGTGATCTTCGTGAACCCGGAGTACGCGAACGCGTAGCCCATCATGAGACGGAGCGCGAGCACGAACCACGCACTGAGACTGTGAACTTTCCCGCCGACGGTCAGACCGCCGACTCTGCTCTCGAGCTGATTCATGCCGGAGTCGAGTGTGGACATAGTTATTGCACCTTCAACTATCAGTACGGAGGCAGAGACGATATAACGGCGAGCCGGCGTTCTGGGTCAGAAAATCGGCGGGCTATATTACGCTCCTGTCGCGAGTAGAGACGTGTGACTGAGGAGGCCGACCCGTCGGAAATCTTCGCGACACTCGACGACGAGTACGCCCGCGACATCCTCGTGGCGACGAAGACCGACCGCCTGTCTGCGAAGGAGCTCAGCGAGGAATGTGACATGTCACGCCCGACCGTCTCGCGCCGTGTCACCCGCCTCGTCGAGCAGGGCCTCCTCGAGGAGTATACGCACGTCGACCCCGGGGGACGGCACTACAGCGAGTATGAGGCGCGCCTCGAACGCATCGAAATCCTCCTGCAGGCGGAGGGCTTCGACGTCAACATCGACATCCAGCCTGACCCCGCCGACCGGATTACGACCATCTTCGAGGAAATGCGGGGAGACTGAATCATGGACCACACGCTATTCGTCATCGGCAAACTGTTCACGACCGCGTTAGCACTGGTCATCGCATATCAGGCCTATCGCGGGTACCAACGACATCACACGCAGTTACTCCTGTACGTCGCCGCCGGCTTCGCATTGGTCGGGCTTGGCGGCCTCCTTGAAGGCGTCCTCTTCGAACTCCTCCAGGTGTCGATCTTCGAAGCAGGATTCGTCGCAGCACTCGTCACCGCAGCCGGGATGCTGTCTATCCTCTACGCCCTGTATGCCCCGAATCCATAAGGATTCAGGACGCCCATTCGACAAGCGGCCTCTGCGCGTCGTGCCCGGTTCGAAGCCGCTACTGTTCGGACTCCCCTCGTTCTCGATAGTGTAGCGTCGCAGTGGGAGTTATATCCATATCGGTCGTACCATATCGTATGATTCGAACACTCGTCGGTGTCCTCGGCGCTATCTCAGCGCTGTTCCCGGACGAAATCGTCGAGCTCTTCGAGAAACTCGCCATTTCGAATCCAGACGAGGGAACAGTGAGAGGGTGGATACGTCCAGCAGTCCGGTCGGAGGGTGTTCTGATAGCTGCGCTTTCACTCTTTAACGGGCGAGCATACGCATTGCTGATGAATCTTACCGGCGTGTTCGGTGCGATAGTCCTCTTATTTCCCGACCTGTATCAGAGATTTGCCACCGCGTTCCTGTACGAGCGTCCAGAGTCGATAGAATGGAACGAGCGATTCCGCTTGGGCATTCGGGCTATCGGCGCACTCTATGTCTTTTTAGCGGCGAAGACGTACAGAGAGCGTCACAACGATACTTGAGCCACCTCGCTATTGACACCTGGCGCATCCGATGTCTAGTTCGTTACGGCCGCAGGTATCACTTTGAATCTAAAGTTTGAGCCCCACGATATCAGTATGATCGAAGGGGAAATCCGCTAAAGAGAGGAGGCCGTGTGTATCCCTGTATGACGACGACGATCATCGTGGAAGGCATGACGTGCGGTCACTGTGAGCAGACGGTCGAAGAGGCCCTCGAAGAGGTATCCGGCGTGACTGACGTGACCGTCGACAGGGAGAGCGAACAGGCGAGCGTCGATGGTGAGGCAAATGTCACAGCTCTCGTGGAGGCCGTCGAAGACGCCGGGTACACCGCTTACGCCTGAGAATCGCGCGGACCACTCCGAGACAACGGCCAACCGTTGTCTTTGAAGCTTCGCTACGCTGGTCCTGCTGTACAGTTTCAGTGGGGAAGATTCAGGGGGCCAGCGGATCCACCTCTACAGAGAATATGGGCTATGGACGACCACAAAGATACAAATGAGAATCCCCCTGGAGGGGAACACCAGCAGGACGACAGCAGTCACCAGCACGAACACGGCGAGCAGGATGAATCGGACGCCGAGTCGGACGAGCAGCGGGTAGAACAGGAGCTACTGGAAGAAGAGGCACACCCTGCTGCGGAGAGTGAGACGGTGCTCGACGAGCAGCACGAGCACGCTGGACACGAGGGCGAAGGACACGACCACGGTTCCCATGAGGGCCACGGTGAGGGGCATGGCGGGATGCACGAGGGCCACGAGCAGATGTTCCGCCGGCGCTTCTTCGTCTCGACGCTCCTGTCGATCCCAGTCCTGCTATACAGCGAAATGCTGCAGGAGTGGCTCGGGTTCTCCGTCCCCGCGTTCCCGGGCAGCGAGTGGATCAACCCCGTCTTCGCGGTCATCGTCTTCGCGTACGGTGGGATGCCGTTCCTCCAGATGGCGGTGCCGGAGCTGAAAGACCGGTCGCCGGGGATGATGACGTTGATCTCGATGGCGATCACCGTCGCGTTCGTCTACAGTCTCGCGAGCGTGGTCTTCCCGACGCAGTCTGCGTTTTTCTGGGAGCTCGTCACGCTGATCGACATCATGCTGCTGGGCCACTGGATCGAGATGCGGTCGGTCCGGCGGGCCTCCAGCGCGGTCGACGAACTGGCGAAACTGATGCCAGACACCGCCGAGCGTATTACCGACGACGGAGAAACCGAGGAGGTTCCCGTCAGGGAGCTCTCGGAAGGCGATCTCGTGCTCGTCCGGCCGGGCGCAAGTGTCCCTGCTGACGGCACCGTCGAGGAAGGTGATTCGGACGTCAACGAGTCGATGATCACTGGCGAGTCCAAGCCCGTCTCGAAGGAGCCTGGCGACGAGGTCATCGGCGGCACCATCAACGGCGATGGTAGTCTCCGCGTCCGTGTTGGCGCGACGGGCGAGGAGACGACGCTGGCGGGCATCATGCGTCTCGTCGAGGAAGCCCAGCAGAGCAAGTCCAAGACGCAGGTACTGGCCGACCGGGCGGCAGGCTGGCTGTTCTACGTCGCGCTCGGGGCGGCAGTCGTGACGGCGATTGCGTGGACCGTCGCGGTCTCGTTCGACGCGACCGTCATCGAGCGAGTCGTGACGGTGCTCGTCATCGCCTGCCCGCACGCCCTCGGGCTCGCCATTCCGCTGGTCGTCGCGATCAACACGTCGCTCGCCGCTCGCAACGGGATGCTCGTTCGCGACCGCATCGCGATGGAAGACGCACGGAATCTGGACGCGATCATCTTCGACAAGACAGGGACGCTTACCGAGGGCGAACACGGCGTCGTGGATATGGCGACCGTCAACGGCGTCGACGAGGACGACGCGCTCGGGCTGGCGGCAGCCGTCGAGAGTGACTCCGAACACATGATCGCGCGAGCGATTCGCGAGGCCGCCGACGAGCGAGACCTAACTACTCCCGACGCGACCGCCTTCGAGGCGATCAAAGGGCGAGGGGTTCGCGCAAACGTCGATGGAAACGAGGTGTACGTCGGTGGGCCGAACCTGTTGACCCAGCTCGATAGCGAGATCCCCGCCCATCTCCAGCGCTTCGCTGACGAGGCGGGACAGAACGCTCAAACGGTGGTGTATCTCGTTCGTGACAGTGAGTTGATCGCCGCGTTCGCGATGGCCGACGTAATCCGTGAAGAGAGTTTCCGCGTCGTCGACGCCCTCCACGATCTGGGAATCGAAGTGGCGATGCTGACTGGCGACTCCCAGGACGTCGCCAACGCTGTCGCTGACGAACTGGGCATCGACACGGTGTTCGCCGAGGTCCTCCCCGAAGACAAAGACGAGAAAGTCCAGGAACTCCAAGACCAGGGGAAGCTCGTGGGGATGGTTGGTGACGGTGTAAACGATGCGCCGGCGCTGACGCGAGCCGACGTCGGGATCGCCATCGGGAGCGGCACCGACGTCGCCGTCCAGTCGGCGGATGTCATTCTCGTGCAGAACAACCCGATGGATGTAGTGCGACTCGTGAAACTCAGTAAGGCGAGCTACCGGAAGATGCAGGAGAACATCGTCTGGGCCGCCGGCTACAACGTGTTCGCGATTCCGCTCGCAGCAGGCGTGTTGGCACCGATCGGGATTCTGCTGTCTCCCGCTGTGGGTGCGCTTCTGATGTCGTTGAGTACAGTAATCGTCGCCATCAACGCGCAACTGCTCCGCCGGGTGGATCTATCCATCCCCGAGCTTCCAGGAGTGACACCATCCACTAGCACCCAAACTGCAGACTGAAACTCTGCCTGATCGCTTTAGGAGGGGTTTTTCGATTGCATACGGTTGGTATTCGGAATCAGAAAATCGGTGCAGTTTGGATAGATGGCACTCTGTAAACCGATTTAACGGGCTATAGATGCCAGTTTTCCCACTCACGCCGCGCCTCTTCTTGAGAAGCTGGTTGTCCTCACACGAGTTATCTCAGCATAGTTGATTCCAGAATCTCCCGACCAGTTTCTCACCCTCAACGTCGAGCAGGATGATTGAGTCATCATCAATGAAGGTGTTAGCTATGAGTGAACGAAGCGTAGCTGCGAGACTTACAGAGTACTTGTTTGTGCTGACCGATTCAACAGCAGCGGTTCCTGCGCAAAGAGGATGGGATCGCGCCGCTTGTGTGACTGGCTGATGGGATAGCTCACATGACTTCTCAGGAGCACCGATTGACCGACGCCTACCTTGTCGGGTTGACACTCACAGAGGCACTCAAAGCCGATCAGTCCCTCTGCACGGCTCTTCGAACTCTGGAGGGGCCGTTCGATTCGCTCAATGACGGCTACCCAGAGTGGCATCCAGCACCGCACTCGTTCGAGGGGATGGTACGCTTGTTACTCTACCGCGAACTCACTGGCGAAAGCTACCGTTCGCTCGCCCAGTATCCCGAACTCGCAGTTGTCTTCGACTTGGAGAAAATCCCCGACGAATCGGTGCTCTCGCGGACCTGGCGTAACCGGTTCGACGAGGCGACCCGGGAGTTCGTCACCACAGCCGCCCACTACGTCATCAAGGAAGTCCACGATCGCGACATCTCAGCGCCGGAGGTGCGGCCTAAGGCAGAGATCGTCGACGATGAGCAAGAAGCCGCAGATCCAGTAGAAGACAAATCCTTCTCACAGGAGGAGATCATCCAGACAACGCGCCTCGCGCGTGATCACGCCTTCGGTCACTTCGACTCTGGTCGGGCGTCGAACGCCTCGTACGAGGACACACAATTCTTTGAGCTACAGACGTTCATGGGGATGGTCCACTGTGGAACTGCGCAGGGAGCGACTCGCTTCCAATATCGCCATGGCGAAGAGTACAGCCCCCATGGTGATACCCACCTCCGCGCCGTCAAGCAGTTCGATCCCGAAGAACTCGTGAACGGATTCAACGAGACAACGGATCGCTTGCTCTCCGTGATCGCCTCGGAAGCATCCTTTCGAAGGCCGGTCACCGCTGCAATCGATATCACGACTATTCCCTATTACGGAGAGGTCGAAGGAATGCCGATGGTCAGCGGGACCAAGGACAGAGACGGTCGAGCATTCAAATTCGCAACCCTCTCGATCATCGGGCAGAACATCCCGCTCGTTCTGGCGGTTGAGCCGGTCCGTGAGAGTTCCGAGTGGGATGAGAACCCGTCGAATCAGATCCATCGTACTGTGCGACGGCTCGTTCGACGAGCGAAAGAACAAGTTCCGATCGAGACGGTGCTGTGTGATCGAGAGTTTGACTCGATACAAGTGTTCCAGACACTCTCAAACCTCGATGTGAACTACCTCATTCCGAAGCGAGTCTCAAGCTCCGAACGGGATGTGCTCGAACAAATGGAGGGAGACGACCAAGAGGTGGCTGTTGAGTCGGCTTCTATCCATGTAGAATCTGGATCGCATCCAATGCGGCTCCTGTACGTGCCGTCGACGAGTGGGGAGGGAACGGCCGTCTTCGCGACGAATCTACGAGTCGGTCCTGAGGAAGCCGAGACATTCTGTCAGCGCTACAGCCGCCGGTGGCAGATCGAGAGTGAGTACAAATCGATCAAAGGTGATTTTCTCGCGAAGACCTCCTCGAAAGACTACCGCATTCGTTTGTTCTACTTCGTTTTCGCGGTCCTCTTGTACAATATCTGGCGGCTCACCGACTTCCTGCTGAAAGCGAGTGTGGGAGGTGAGATGGACTACGCACCTGTGATTACTGCGGGTGAGTGTGTTGAGCTCGTTGCCTCGTCGTTGATTCCACACGACTAACCGGCTGATCCCCCTGAGTCCGCCGTTTGGGAGTGACAACCCTAATCAGGAGCGGCAGAATCTACGCAATTTCGCACGTCCGCCCAGTAGATGCGATCGGTAAGGATCCAAATCAGGACTGGTCGGTGAGAAGAACCACGAAGTGATGTTAATTCGATCTGAAACTGGGCTATCCTCCGAAACTGTGCTCGGTTCGCTACTACGATTCTGTATAGCGACATAAAGTTTATCTGATTTCATGCCCGGTACGCATATTCTGTTGTTGGTTGTGGTGACTGTGATGGTCAAAAAGACCGACAAAATTATACTATAACCAACTATATCGCTGCATATGCCGAAATCGCCTGATTCAGATTCACTCACCAATCAGGACGAGCCCTCCTGGACGCTGCTGGACCGCGACGGCCTCGTCGACGCCTACTGGGACGTCGTCGCCCCCGCCATGCGGGCCGACGGACTCGACCCCGAGACCGAGCAGCCGACCTACGAATGGCTCAACGAAAATGGGTTCCGCCGCTTCATCTACACACTGCAAGAACACCACGATACCACCGTCACGGAATTCTGCAAGCAGGACCTCGAACTCGAATCCCAAGGGTACGACTGGGAGATTGACCACGCCGACACTGTCGAAGCACTGGAACGCTACCTAGACCGCCAGCAACAGCGCAAGTCCTGGAGTGAGTCCACCATCGACGCACATCGGAGTCGTCTCGGGCGGTACGTGCGTGCCTACGCCGATGTGAACGACGCAGATGACCTCCTCTCGCCGGTCGCCAGAGAGTCAGCGATACCTGCGCACGAAGCTGTCGACGCCTGCTGGGCTACGTTCGACGAGCTGGACCAAGAGGTTGCCCGAGAGACGTTACGGCGCATCTACATCACCGTCTCGGACTGGTACACGACACTGGTCAGCCGTCGCGAAGCGGCGTTGAATCCCACCGACGGACTCGACTACAACTGGAGCGGAGACGACGCCGGGACGACGTCGAATCCTCCCCTGGGGCCCGACCACGTCGCAGCTCTGTTCGAAGCCGCCGAAGACACTCGTGAGAAGTTACTCGTCGTGGCGCTCTGCGGGTGGGGGCTCCGGTCGGGCGAGGTTGCAGCCCTTCATGCCGACCAACTCGTGTTGGAGGACGATGCACCCCGCATCGAGTTCGAGAGCCGCAAAAACGGTCCAGGGTCGGTCGCCCTCATCTACGGCCAGGACGTCGTCGAAACTCGAACCGCACAGTTTTCTGATAACGAAGACTGGAGCGGGTACCTGTTTCCGTCGCCCCGGTCGTCGAGTGGTCACCGAACCGGCGGAACCATCCGCAACTGGTTCGACGAGCTCGCCGAACGAGCTGCGCTCCCAGCAATGATCGATGGCCGTCGGCCGGTCCCCCAGATGGCCCGGCGGTTCTGGTACGACCGGTATTCTTCCACTGTCGAAGAGCTGGTCGAGCACCAGATTCAGGAGGTCGCTGAGGAACAGGGGAGTGCCTCTGCAAGCGTGGTCTGGGAAGATTACCTCTCAGAGGATCGTCGCCGCGAACTCCGACGAGAGTTCATGCGAGAAAAGCTTGCACTTGCCTTCGAGAGTGAGCCGAACTGAACGGGTAAATACAGCCCTTGAGCCGGGTCCTTCTTCCATGACAGTTCTTCGACTGGGGACAGGAGCACCTTCTGACATTGCGATTAACATCTTTGCTTTATATACAAGGCTAACTGAAGTCGAACTTTCATTTCCATGCTTATATTTGGGGTTGGATTCTATCAAAAATATCTACTTTTCAATATATACAGATTGCAATGTTAGTACCAAAATAATTTACGAGGGTGGTTGGAGCTGCTAAGGGGCTGAGCTCTATATTACTACGTAATATATAGGCCACCTTGCAGATTTTCACCAAACTTTTTAGGATGAAACGAAGTACCCGACCACAGGTGATGCGAGCGAGATGATGACGCTATAGTAAGATACCGAACATACTGAATCACGGCATCTGGCCGGGCGTGACCTCGACCGCATCGCGTTGCGAGCAACTACCACCTGATAAGAGACATCTATGAGCAACAGCACTCCCGATTCGAACGCGTCGTCCACGACCACACTTCGTAAACTCGCTTCACACGCCAAGCTACGAGCATCCCAGGCGGCCGCGAACCCCACATTCCGGCGGGCAGTCCAGTTCTCGTTAACCCTGTTCCTGTTTAGCGGGACTGCGATGGCCCAAACAACGATTGGAGATACCTACTGTGGGACCAGCGTCGAGGGGCTCCTCGATGTCACGTTCGGGGCCCTTGTCGGGCTTGGACTCCCAGCGACGATGTTCTACGTCGGTCGCTCTGGACTCTCGTATATGCGAGCGTCGGGTAATCCCAACCAGCAAAATGAGGCCCGCAAGGACCTCATTCTGTCGATGACTGGCTTTGGGGTAATTCTCCTGGCGATTGTCTCGCCAGAACTCATTGACAAATTCGCTAGTGCAGCGAGTGTCCAGTTCAGCGACTGCGTGAAACCACTCAGCTAATCATAAGCACGTATGTCTGTTCCACTCCGGGTGTTGGTGCCGGTGTTGGTCTGTCTGGTAGTGACGACGCCGACAGTCGTTGCTTCGGGAGTGGGACTACAGACTGAGCGAGTATCGCCCACCGTCCAGCAGCAAGCGGAGAATCGGACAGCGAACGGAACACCGACGCTCCGAGCAGCCCAACAGCCGGCTGCTAATCGCACCGAGAGTGCCCACTCACGCCCACCGAACGTGACGTCCTGGAACGACCGATATGTCGAGGGCTACACCACCGGCGGGATCAATTTCTCTGCCCGGCCATCACACGTGAGTTGGGAGTCGTGCTGTCGGTTGCAGTCCTCGACAGAAATCGACGGGCCCCTGTTCAGTGAGGTCTATATCGAGATTTTCTCGATTACGCCCTCGACCGTTGTCCATTCCCGAGCGGGCACGCAGCGCTACGGAAGTCCAAACGGCACCGCCCGGGCGGTGTCGAATTTCCGCATCAATGACCGGCTGCTCAATTCCACAACGAGTCCAGTCGGGGCGAATCTCACCAGTCTTGGTGGTCAGGTCGTATTACTGGCCAACGGGACTGTCGTGGACACCTCGTCGTCGTTGACACCCGAACTCCAGTTCCGTGGCCTATCGGGTACAACGAATCTGACGGTCCGGCTGACACTCACGGGGATCGTACAACCCGCCGACAACGAAGTTCGGTCGTACACGATGACGGTGACTGACTCGGAAACGGTCCGAGTCCAGGAACTCTCCGGACTCGGGGTGTCAGGCCAACTGGCCTGGCATAACGAGACTGGACCAACTCGTAACGAGAGCGCGCTGACCCTGTCTCTGCCTGGACTGTGGCAGCGAGTGCAGTTCGACAACGGACTGCGTGCCCACAGCCAGTGGTCCTACTACACCCGCAACGGCGATGGGTGGACCGAGTGGGAGACGACGGCTACGCAACCTGGCGCCGTCGCGCCGGAATGGCAGCCGATTGCCCCCTACGAAGTGCATGCGGTGCCGGTGACTGCGGGTCCGGAACTCACCTACGAGTGGCTCGACGCAACGGATACTGCGTCGACGAACTCCCGTGACGTGCCCGTCGACCTCACATATCCAGAGGCAACGATGGCACCCCAGCCGCCGCTCCCACCGGAAATCGAGTTAGACCGAGCGGGCAACTCGACGACTTCAAACCGATTCACGCTCCATAGTTCCCGGTCGCTTCGTGGCGCCGGCGAGTTCACCGTCTATGGTCTCGTCCGTGGTCGGTCAGTGAATGTCTCGGTGAACACCGCTGATCCGCCCACTGCCCACGAAGTGAACCTCACCGCGGAGGTACTGAACACGAGTGACGCCGGAACTCGACTGCGGGTGTCAGCACGCCCAAGAGCAGGTGCGCCGCTCGAACAGGGGCGGATTATCCTCACGACTGAGGAGACGCGTGTTACCCGGCAGTTACGGCCGGCCGATGATGGGACTGTGGTCGTCGAACTGGATCAATCCGGGGTACGGAGAGGGAGACTGCGATACGAGCCGCCTGCTCCGTGGTGGAATCAGTCCCGGACGTATCCAACGCTGGCGACGAACGGGTCGTTCATCGACACCGCGAATCTGCCCGCCATTCGCGAGATTATCGATTTCATCGTGATTACTGGGCTGGTGTTCCTGCCGCTGTATCTGCTGCTGTACGGCTTTGACATCCTCACCAGAGGGAAATTTCTCGGCTGGTACGAACCATGACACAGAACCCACACTCATACAGCGACCGTATCGACCGACGAACAGCGCTGACCCTCCTCGGCGGTGGCCTTACCGCACTGGCGGGGTGTTCCAATTCCTCGTCCTCAGGGTCTCCAGCATCCCCATCTAGCGGAGACAGTGCTGGTAGACAGTCCGGTACAGAAGGCTGGGTCCCGCCAGAAGAGCAGTCAGAGTATATCACTGACAGTAGCTTCGTGGTTGATGGTCTGGAGTTATCCTTGGAATTAGAGCTCCAGAACTCGGCGGATATCGTCACTCTAGATTTGTTGGATGCACGGGGCAATGAGTACACATTAGCATTTCCCAAACAGGATAAGGCTACACTCACCCTCGCTGATGGGGCCAACAATGAGTACAGCGAAGATTCGCCGGAAGTTGAGGCGATAACTTCTGGGGAAAATACCATCGTCATCAACCTTACTGAGGAGACTGGCAAGGACGATGAACGGATTCACCTTCGGCTTGGCACCTCTGTAGAAGTCCAGCGGGTCACGTGGGGCGAATCAGTTGAAGGTGTAGATAAGCATGATTTAGTGATTGTCCTCAAAAACACTGGTCCACATCCTACTTCCCCAGGAATCATCCAGTACGCGAATGTCCCTGGTGACGATGCTTCCGGTCAGACACTATCGTCTGAGTTCTCGGTTATTAAACCAGACAAAACGGGAGCAGCAGTAATCCCTCTCGAGATATGGAAGGGAATAGGGTGTGGTGATGGCACAGAGCGGACCCTCGAATTTACTATTCCTTCGTTCTGGGCGAATACACTGAGAGTCTCCCAAACTGTTACATATTCTACTAGCGGCTCAGATTGCGGTTCGCTGACTGGCTCACCGACCGTCGCCAAATCAACCGATTCGAAGTCTGTGTAATAATGAATCAAAGAATCCGATATATAAGATTCAGCGAATCACAGGCCTGCTGGTATAACAATGGGGAGGGTTACCGATGAGTGAATTTGAGATATCTGAGTTCTTTGAACTCATTCAATATGAGGGGGGTAATCAAGGCGGTAGTGGGGATGATAATGACGGAAATTCAGATGGTGGTGACGGCGGTTATGATGGGGGAAATCAAGGCGGTAGTGGAGACGGTGGTGGCGGAGGTGTTGATGTCAACGTCGATGTTCCGTCTGTGAATGATTTCATCAACGATTTTATCCCTGAATTCCTCAGGAAGTTAGTTGAGGATCTCAAAAACCAAGTATTCACGGAGAGTGTACTCAAGAATCCTATCGAGGCTGGGATTGATGCGTTCCTCGAAGGACTAGCAACTGGCATTCAGAACGCGTTCAAGTCGTTCTTCAGAGCCCTCATCACGCCGTTAGTAGAAACGCCGGCACCTGAGGGAAACACTGTAGCAGGACCGGTCAAGATAGCGTTCCGTGGTGCGAGTAATGACCCCTGGGGGGCTCTTATTTCGAATCTCTATTTTGAGGGAATTGTCGGTCTGGCCCTCGGCCTTCAGTTCATCACACTAGCTGCCGTGGGCCTGCGGTACAAATCGATGGATCCAGTGGTCCGTAAGCAGGTCGGCCGACGTGTCGTGATGGCGTTCTTCGCGATTTTCCTGTGGTTGCCGGTTGCGTCTCTCGCAACGCAATTCTTCGATATTATCGCACGACAAATAGTGTTCGCGGGCTCGGCGTACGATATTGACGAAGTCGTAACCACCCTCTATTCCATCACCGAAATAGGGGTTGCAAACCCGGGACTGCTTGCGATACTCGTTCTTGTCGGACTCTATGTGTACCTGAAGGCGATATTCATAGCGATAGTCCGCTGGATACTGATTATACTGCTAACGCTGTGTATGCCGCTCGTGGCGGCCTTCTGGCCACTAGAAGTCTGGCCATTTAATCGGTTCTCTGGACTTGCCAAGCAAGTTGCAGGGGCATATCCTGGTGCTTTAGCCGGGGGTATCCCAGCAGCCGTCCTCTTCCGCATTAGCTTCGAAACAGATGCTTGGGGACTCCCTGACGCACTCACCGCGTTCGTTGCTCTAGCCACGATATACCTGGCAGCGAAGGCTCAGAAGGAGATGATCGTGCGGAGCAGTCGG
This sequence comes from Haloarcula salinisoli, assembly GCF_019599405.1. NCBI lineage: Archaea > Methanobacteriati > Methanobacteriota > Halobacteria > Halobacteriales > Haloarculaceae > Haloarcula > Haloarcula salinisoli. Next base: position 55,757 of record NZ_RKLQ01000005.1, read on the forward strand.
ACTGCGATGCGAGTGAGTGAACAGACTCTCGGTGGAGCCAAACAGTCTGTGAAGACACCGGCTGCAGTTGGCGCCGGTGCTGTGACCGCCGGCGCCGGTGTAGCGGCTGGGGCTGGGGGAGCACAGGCCGCGGCCGGCGGCTTCAGCGCACTGGGGAACGCTGCAAAGGGTCGCATCGGTCGGGCAGCCTACGGCGCCATGAACCTCCATCGCGGTCTGTCGAACGCTAAATTCGGGGGCTCAAACGGCTCTGGCTCATCTGAGACCGGAGGAGTATCTGGTCCAGACCCAGCTGACCCAGGCCCTGAGAACGAAATCCGAACTGCCTCAACCTCGATGTCGGACCCCGGCGGTTCTCAGTCGCCTGAACCCGCTGGACCTCCCGCTCAAGGCCGTCTGCCTGACACCGGGCGAGGTTCGGCAGCGGAATCAGACGCCCCCGACCTTGGCGACACTGTCCAGTACTGGGACCTGCTCGATGAGGGAACCACTGTTGAGGACGGTTCGCCCCCTGATGATGCCCAGCAGGTCCCCTCGGATGTCGACAGTGCTGCTGGTCAAGTAGACAGTGCTGACGATGACGACCTCGCAGCTGGGGCCGCTCCGACCACCGATGCTGGCGACGATGGTGACTCGCCTGCAACGGGTGGGGCTGCCAACGCCAAAGACTTGTTCGCGACCGATGACGACGTGCTCGGCCCCGATGTGTACCGCCCGCGAGACGACTCACAGAACATCTAATCAGACTCATGGCGCAAGCACAACAGAACCCACAGCAGTACAGTACGAACATCATTCACGGCTCACTCGGTGACACGACTGAGTTCTGGGGTGGGTACACGGGCGGTGAATTGCTCCTGTTTGCAGCCCCGGTAATCCTATTTGTCCTCGTCCTCGGAATGCCGTTCGTCCCTGCCAGTGCGACACTCCCGGCACTCCTTGGACTGATTCTGGCCGAAGGAGGGCTGTTCACGCTGCGAGCAGTTCGGCCGAACTACTACCGGCTCACTGAATGGCTCCGTGTCCGAGCCTTCTGGCGGGTCAAAGAAGAGGAACATACCGTCGAAGACGGGACTCAGGACACTCGGAATGCCACCCGGCTGAAACGCATCATGCCCCACGGAATCGAACGGGCCGACGGCGCCTACGTCGGGGCCGTCGAGGTCCAGCCAGCCAACATGGCCCTCGAAGACGGTGAGCAGTGGCAGAACGCTGTCCAGTCCCTGACTGAGATGGTTAACTCATTGGAAGGTACCGCTAAGATCTACGTCACGACGCGGGATGCTGACAACACGGAGCATATCGAGGCCCACAAAGAGCGGCTCGAGGATGCCGATACACAGAACCACTCCATCTTCCGGGGGGTCCTCATGGAGTGGCTCAACCGACACACCGACGATGATGGCGAAATCGTCGCCGAGACCGAGATGCAACGCGAATACTACATCATCGTCACGGTCACCGATGCTGAGATTGAGGACCTCGTCAGTGATGACGCGTCTGTTGCGAACTACCTCGAAGACCTTCCGGTGGTGGGTGAGTTGGTCTCCAGTGTCGGGAGCAACGGACTGACCGCCGGGGAGCGAGAGGAACACAAGGCCAAGAAACTCCACGACCGACTCTCCAGAGTCGCTCGCTCGGTCGACAGTCTCTATCGTTGTCGGAGCGAGCCCGTATCGTCGTACAAGCTCGCCCAGCTTACCAAGGACTACTGGGCCTGTGAGCCACGGCAGTTCGGTGATATCGAGCAGGCAGCCAATATCTCGCCGATTACGTACTCCGATAGAGAGCTAGCTCGCGCCAGTGAGATGCTCGAGAACCATGCGGCTGCCGAAGGAACGGATAGCGAGACGAGAGGTATCGATGAAGCTGTGGAGGCTCCGCACGGTGTATCGAATCCGGGCCACGAACACCAGTCGCTGGTCGCACCCACGGCCATCGACTGGGCGGAGGATCATGCACTCATCGACCAGGAGACCTACGCTCGAACGTTCTGGGTCGAAACCTTCCCCGAAGAACCGTCGAATGGGCTGCTCGAACGCCTGCTGCTGGATACGGACCTCCGTGCCGACGTGTCTATTCACATCGATCCGTACGACACGCAGGAGGCACTGGCGGTCATGGAGAACTGGATTTCTTCCCTGCAGGTCGTCCAAGATGACCAGGGCCAGATTCAGGCGGAAGACATCCAGCAAGATGTGAACCAGGCCAAGTTCATCCGGCAGATGGTCCGGCGTAACCACACGTCGCTATTCCGCGCCGGCGTGTTCGTCCGTATCACGGCTGACAGTAAAGAGCAACTCCGAAGGCGGACGAACCAGCTCGAAAGCGTGCTCCGGGACTCGCCCGCGAACTGTGGCATCAAGCGGGCCACCCGCCGACAAGAGGACGGTCTGGTGACTGTCTCGCCAATTGGGGCGAACGAGCTCGGGAAGGATCGCCTCTCGTCGATGACCAGCGAAGCCCTGGGGTCGCTCTTCCCGTTCTCGTCGAACTACCTTCGCATGGAGAACGGTATCGAGTACGGAACCCATGGGCACAACAACTCCTCGTTGCTGATCGACCCATGGGACCTCGAAACCGGTCACTCTGAGCTCGTGACGGGGATGCCTGGGGGCGGGAAAACCCACGGCACACAAGCTCGGGCGATGCGGATGATGAAGAAACGGCCTGACGTCAAGCAGGTCTACATCGACCCGGTCGGAGATATGCGCGGCAGCGCGAAAATGCTCGACGCGAAGACGATCACCGTCAGCGGTGAGACGCCGCTCAATCCATGCGAGATGCACCCGACGCCGGAGCATATCCTGGAGCAATCTCCAGATATGCAACCCGTCGCAGCGAAGAAAGACGAAGTCTACGGGGTCATTGAGAACTTCCTCGAAGCCCGTGACGTCCACCTCGAAATGCACAGTGGGCTGATCACGTTCATCATCGACACGATCTTTGCGGAATCCGATATCGTGCCCGATGATCCGTCGACGCACACACCCGAGAACTCGCCCAACATGCAGGACTTCCTGGACCTGCTGGACCGACTGCAGGACAGCCCCGGGATGTTCCCCGGCGCGACCACGGACTCCTCGCGTCAGAAAATCCGGGAATATGCTGATGAGCTCTCGGTCGCGCTGCATCCGTTCCGTGAGGGCAGTACGTACGGGAATCTCTCCCAGGCGTCGGACATGAAGCTCATTGACGATTCGAGCAAGGCGGTCTATCTCGACCTCCAGCAGGTCGAAGGCACTGGCGATGGTCTGGGCAAACAGTCGTTCATCATGCAGCTGCTGCTGTCGACACTGTACCAGCAGGCCAAGAACATGGATTCGAAGGTGGAGATCATCATCGACGAGGCCCACTACCTATTCAACGACGACGCCAATCTGGCGTTCCTGAACCAAATTGCTCGCCACCAGCGACACGCCGGGCTACGGCTGGTGATGCTCTCCCAGACGCTCCAGGAGTTCTACGACAACGGTGTCGCCGAAGAGATAGCGGGGATGTGTCCGATAATGGTCCACCATCGCGAGCCGGACCTAGGCGACCACACGGCCAAGAAGGCCGGCCTGACCAGCGAACAGCAGTACTACATCCAGACAGCCGAGGCTGGCAAAGAGTCCATCGGCGACGGTCAGGGGTATTCTCAAGCTCTCGTTCGCGTCGACGAGCACGGCGACTACCCGCTGACTATCCGGACGTCGTGGGAGGAAAAGCGTGTCATCGATCTCGATGCTCACGGTCGCGATGTCCTCGACGAACTTGCAGATCAGGTATCTCCGAAGGTCCAGCAGTTCGAACAGTTCGTCTATTCGGAAGCGATGGAACATGAACTGACGCAGGTTCATGGCCTCCCGCCAGAACAAGCTGAGCGCCTATTGAACGGGCTGAGCGAGGACGAACTGGTAGAGATAGCGTCCGTAGCACTCGACCGTCAGATGACTTCGAAAGCGGTCGCCGACGGCGGTGCATCAACTGCCGTTGACGAACCCCCATCTGACCCTCAGCAACGAACTTCGTCCTCGACCGACGGCGTGCTGGAACTGACAGAGCCCGAGACTCCCGACGGGGCGACAGGGGACAATCCACAGCCATCAGAGAGACAGCCTGAGCCTGGTGTCCCGGGTGATGACGAGCGAACGGTGACGTTCGATCCTGACGGCGACAGCATCTGGCGTACCGAAGACAAGACGACTGCCAGCGGTGATGCCAATGAGTAAGCGAGATTCGACGGTTCAGCCGGGAGAGGCGGCTGCCAAACCTGTAGCACCGACTGTAGTCACCGACGCCAAGACGCGTAATCGAAAGACCGGGACTACCCAGGAGTGTGGTGAGCGATGAAGGATACGGCATTTCAGATACATACAACCGAAGAGAACAAACGATGGCTGGAACACCGTGCCGAGGAACTGGACTGCTCGCTATCGGAGTACGTCCATGAGTTGATCCAGAAACACATCGACATCGTCAGCGACGACAAAGAGTACCCATACGATGACTCTGAACGATTGCAGACAATCGTCGACGACGTCTACGACGAGACAGACATCCTGTTACGGGAGTTCTGGGGCGAGAGAGCCGGCGAAACCGCGGCGGAATATCAGCCAGGTCGCCTCCATCTTCTTGTGCTCTGGCGGCTGGTCGCGGGTGAATACTCGAACGCGGAACGCCAGTTTGCGATGCGACTGGCCCAGAACTACATTGGCGAGGACCTAAATCTGGTTCCCAACGGGCCCCAGACCGGAGAGAAGTGGAGAGACACGACTGTAACTGGAGAAGTCCATCCAGCCCGGTACAGGAGCCGCTCTTCTGGGAGTGAGAGAGGGCAGGCGGCAGACAAACAGGGCAGAGACGCCGACACGGACGAGACACTGGGTCCAGCCCAGTTCATGACTGAGGGCACTGGTGGTGATGCCGATGAGTGACGTGAATCCAATTTCGGTACATCCTGACAGTGCAGCACAGAAACAGCAAATCGTCTCCCAGGCACGCAAACACGACCAGAGTGTCTCGGAGTACTGTCTGATGGCGATAGAACAGCGGATCGCTCGTGAAACGGAAGCCGAGCGCCTTGATGACCTAGATATAGATAGCCAGTTAGATGACCTGAAAACGGATATTACCGCGGAGATATCTACTGCCACAGATATCGATACTCGACAGGAATCGTTGTATGGTATTGCATTGTGGGAACTATTGGGAAGCGAACACTCTCAAGAGGAACGCAGCCAAGCAGTGAAGGAGGCTGCAGGCACGCTTGAGGACGACCTCGCGAATCTGGCTGCAAAGGATGAGGGTGATGACTAATGGGGCGTGATTCGAGCATCCAAGTCTATCTCTCTGAAGACCGGAAGGAGTGGCTCACAGACCAAGCTGAGGCTGCAGATCAATCCCGCTCAGAGTACTGCCGTCAAGTGATAACGGAGCATATCAACGAAGTCCAAAACGAACAGCAATACAGACGGTATGGAGTTGACCAGCAGATAGAGCTAGTTCTCGATGAGATTCATGATGATACTATGACTCTCCTTTCCAACTTTCAGTCTGAAACCGGGACGACATTGGAGCGCATCCAACGCGTCCGGACAATATACGTCATCGCCCTCTGGCACCTTCTCGAAAGTGATTATCCACTCTCTGAGCGAAAAGCCGCACTGAAACGCGCTTCGGAGTATGCTGATCGTCATCCGGGCGATGACCCTGTTTTGTCCTCTGTGGTTCCATCTGGCCAGGCTAACACCGACGAATCGGGTGCAGAGCAAACAGAAGCGACGCTAGCGGACACGACTGGAGCGGATAGCGAATGATGCTCAAAACCGATTTCAGAGAGAGCGGGGCTGGGAACCTTGTCGACTATATCCAGCGGGACCGTTCGCAAGACGCAGTCGAAACCGTCGATCTCCGAAATCAAACTGGTCGACAGCTCTCCGAGACAGATGTCGACAGGTTCGTCGAGAAGAGTCGGGAGTTTCAGTTCCAACGCCATATGATCGTCTCGCCGGACCCAGAGGGGCAATATACGCCCGAAGAGGTGAGTGCCAATACTCGGGAGGTAATGAACCGAGAGTTTGGCCAGCGACCGACCACAGAATACGTCTATGCGGTCCACCGTGACACCGAATTCCCCCATGCACATGTGGCTTTGACGGGGCGAGAGTCGGAACTGGAGATGGACCGTGCTGAAATCGAACGTCTTCGGGAGCGGGCCTCGACCGTCTACAATGAACCAGACCGTGCCAGAGATGCCACCCAAGCCAGCACGGACACAGCTGCCCAAACACCGTCACAGACGGTACCCGATGAGACTCGAGAAGAATTGCATGAGCGCGAACTCTCGCTGGAAGAGCACCCGGAAAAAGACGTTCTACAGGACAGAGCACGCTCCCAGGAGACATCGCCTTCCACACCCTCACCAGAGAACAAACGCGACAAATCCCGCGCTCAGGAGCGACAGTCGGAGTCAGTGCTAAGCCGTGAAGCTGACTCAACCGCTGCAGAAGACAACGAGCGGGAACGAGAATTAGAACCTGAGGCAGAGTCAGAACGAGAACCGGAACCTGAGCGGGACATGGACCGGACGATGGGCGGGTGATACACTATGAGCTCGAGTTCTGATTCCTCACACACTCCACCCGGACAACAGTCCGCAGAGGTGCCCCAGAGTCTCAAGTACGACGATGTCACCTCCTTCCTGTGGGCCGCGGTAATGCTGCTGTTCCCACCTATGTGGGTCGATAGCGACAAGCCGCTGCACAAACGGTTCTGGGCCTGGCGCTACATCTACAGCGGTTTCTTCCTCGTCAGCGCGATTTTCTTTGCCCCTGAACTACTTGCCGGTGACTACGACTGGTTGTTCTTGTTCCCGTTTGCCCATGTCGTCGCTGCGTTGTCGCTCGCTGGGCTCTTCGCTGGCTATCCGATGCCTGGCCTCTCGCTCCCGTTGGTGAGCTATCAGACCACCGTTGTACTCTACGGTACAGGGATTGTCCTTACGCTCTCTGGCGATGCACTCCGCCGGACGTCGCCGGCGATGTTCGCTCGTAACCCCTGGGACTCCGAGGACGGTGAATCAGTCGTCCCGCTCGAAGAGGTCGCGAACAAGGACGACGATGCCGACACGCCGCCGACCCTCGATCAGGATATCTCGACGGCTGTCATCGGTGAGACGGGGAGTGGGAAAACGACGATGATGCGGCTGCTAGCCTACCAGTTCCCCTACGACCGCGATACTGCAGTCATCGCTCACGACACTGGCGAAGAGTTCCAGCAGTTCTACACGGACCTCGGGTTCGACGTCAAGCGTATCAGTGCGACCGACAGTGACGTTGTCTGGAATCTGTTCCAAGATGCTGAGAGTGAATCGGAGTTTCGCGAGGTAGCTGGCGCTATCTTCGGGGAGCCCGACGGCCACAATCCGTTCCATCGGCCAGCGAAGCAGACATTCCAGGATATGCTCATGTACCTCCATCTGGAGGCCCAGCGAAACAACCGCCGGCAGGACCTCTGTCATACAGATATCGTCTCGCTACTCGATCAGGGCCACTACGCACTCAAAGAGGCCCTCGACGAGTACGACCGACTCGAGTCTGGCCACATCGATCCTGACAAGGGAAAGGGAGCGCAGAATGTCTACCAGACACTGCGGGAAAACGTTCGTCCGGTCTTCGTCGACGACTTCGCCGACTACGGCCAGTTCTCCCTGGAAGAGTATATCAAAAACCCTGATGGGCGCGTGTTGATCATCGACTCCGACCCGTCGCGAATGGAAACGCTCGGGCCGATGTATCAACTGCTGCTCGACTGGTCGATTCGGTATGCGATGAATTCGCCGAACCCGACGGTCCACATCCTCGACGAAATCGATGCGCTGCCGTCGCTTACACAGGTGACGAACCTGACGGCCCGTGGACGCAAAAACAAGGCCCGCGCGCTGATCGGTGTTCAGACCATCGGCCAGCTCGAAGATACGTACAGTACTATCTCCGGCATCGTGGGCAACTGTCCACAGGGCGTCTACTTCGGTCCCGGTGACGCCGAGTCGACTGAATTCGTCCTCGATGAACTCGGCGAACGACGACAGCTGGACCGCACTGAAATGGTCGCGATGAGTCACCAGGGGCGCAACGAGTCGGCTCGCTCCCAGTCCCGTGATACGTACAAGGAGAAGGACAAGACACCGATCACGTCGGGTCTCCTACGCGACTTTGAACCTGGGGAGTGCATCGTTGTCTCTCGAACGACGTGGTGGCACGGACAATCGTATGAACTCCACGAGGTTCGTGATGATCTCCCAGAGATGGGGGCCGAGTCACCGGCTACGCGACATACCGAAGACGAGGATGATGAAGATCTGGAGGACCACGACAGCTGGATGGCGCTAGCTCGGTCGAAAGCCGCCGACCTAACTGGCGACACCGACGACGCTGATAGTACCGATGACTCTGGCGACATTGACGGCGAAATGCTGACTACGGGGGATGAATCAGATAGCGGCCCAGCAGTCTGGGCAGAAGAGACTGACGCTACCCCGTATCGTACGTTTACCCAGGGTGGCTGGGAACAGACCCTCGGTCGGCTTGACCTTCAGGAACCACCGATTACGGAAAAACAGAACGTCGACGCTATCCGCGACATCGCAACAATGCTTGACGACCGAGTCCTAACGCTTCCAGAATCCGTAGCTGTCACTGAAATACGAGAGCTCTTAGCCGATATCGTGGCTCACACTGACCTCTCGGAAACACAAACCTTGGAGATCGTGACTGACCGAACTGAAATACTGCGAGTCAACGAGCAGTTCGAACAGTCCTTCGCCCAAGGTGCGCCAGAGGGTTCCCCACTGACAGGTAGTACTGCGAAAGAACCCTTCGCTCAAGATACCGGTGAGATCAACACCGCGTCGGTGTCGGAGTCAACGACTGTTGAGGCGGGAGATAGTGACCAAGACCCAGCGAGCCCTAGATCGGCGGAGGAGTCTCCGACCGATGACGCTGCTCAATCCGATACCGCACCAGACACTCAGACTGACGACCAGCAATCCACCCTTGATGAGCTAGATGAGAAACTCTCTGATGACACTGCCAATCATACTGAGTCCACCACTGCCACTGACTCAAAGGATGTCGACGACACCACCGACGAAGCCGTCGATGCCACAATCACGGACGAAAAAGAAAATGACGACGATGGTCACACCACGAGCGCCTCTGACTTCATGTAGCTGACCCACAGCACGTCCAGATACTCCCGTCCTTCATTGGTTACAAAGTTTATATTTGCCTTTACTCTACGATTCTGTGCCGGATGTTTTTGAGTTCCACGATGCCACCTCCTGAACCGGCTGGCTACGATTAATATAATATTATTAGTAGAGTCATTCAATCCAACTGATTTACGTCGATATTCGCCAAAATTCGCAAGACGGCAGCAGTGTGATTCATTTTTGCATCAGTTGAGTATTCAACTGATTCACATCAAAACGCAAGACTGCGGCCGGATACAATCAAAGTGAATCGTTCCTTTATCTTGCCCCATAGGAAATTGCCGAGGCGCGCCAGATTACTGACAGTACCTATCACGCTCGCAACATAGAACGGCGCCGCGTCGAATCCCGGGCGGACCAGTCGAAGCAGTGCCGGCAGCCCCACCGTTTCGGACCCCTTAGCAACCGAATATTTCTGCCCTTGACGCCCCCCAGCTGTGGGGCGGGACCACGCCCGCTACTGCAGGCATGGTGGACCGCCGCGAGGCGCGCGATAGCGCCGAGCGAAGCGCCCCGTCGGCGCCGCGCGCCGACACGTTCCACCCAATCATCAATGCTTTCTCGCCAAGCCGGCAGCCCAGCGCTGCCGCATCCATCAGACAGCTAGGTTGTCTCCCGACAGGCAACCCACCTGTTCCTATGTTCCAGGCCGCTGGTTGGGTAGACAAGAGTGTCGGTCAGTGCCCGGTACAACTCCTCACCGCAGGTGATATCGTAATCTACCGAGCTGTCCGATACCAACTAGCGACATTGACGTGGAGAACGTCGCCGACGATTTAGCAGGGAGCGATAGCCACCACTATGCCCACCCACAAAGAACTTGTAATCAGGAATGAACGACTGAGCATGGACCGTCGTTCGTTCCTCGCGACGACCGCCATACTCGGTGGCTTGGCTGGGTGTTCTTCTACGCAAACGACCACAGAAACAGAACGCGGTACTCGAACGACCACGACACCAGAGCACACTGCTCGAGTGACCCAGAGCAAGACAGCTACGGCTACACCGGAAACGCCAGAACGTGAACGACCGACCTGTGTCGACCCAACCCGCCCGGACCCAGACAGCGGGAGCGAAGCGGTCGACCCGGTAGCGTACCCAGATACCCGACCCGAAGTCAGCGAGAGCAGCGCTTTGGCGGAGTATATCGCCGCATATGAGACCGCCTATAGGACCAACTGGTTGCTCGAAGAGCATGGGAGTGAACTGACCGACGTTTATTTTGGCGTCGGTGATCCCACATATTTCGATTCACTGCCGGCGTCGGTCACCGGCCGACTCCAATACACCTACGGATTTGAGCTCGAGTCGGCTATTGCCGACTCTCCGACCATCTATGCGTCGTACTACGTCGACGACGCAGTCGTCGTTCGGGCAGAGCATCGGGGCTGGTTGCGGGACGAAGATGTTCTGGAACCGAATCCACTCGACAGCGGACATGTCCTAGAGTGCTTTGCTGAGTGAACTCGACGGACCGCCCCGAGGTACGTGACAGCGCCGAGCGAAGCGTCCCGTCGTCCTCGCGAGCGACAGCAAGCGAGGGCTCAACAGACGAGCACAGCGAGTCTGTCGGTGGCGCCGCGCGCCGTCACGTGCCACTGGGGAAAAGGCCTCTCAAGCCCGGCCGGCAGCCCCACGCTCGAGACACTTACGAACCCCCCTCGGTAGAGTGAAAAATTGAGAACTGCAGACCGCAGTTAGCCGACGAGTTCGACCACCGTCGCGGCGTTCGCGAGTGCGGTCGTAATCATCACCACCCACTGCAACAGGGTCGTGATGACCGTCCGTCGGTGCTTCTCAGCCGCTGCCTTTTTGACGCGTGAGACTATAGACAACAATGTAATTTGGTTCCGATGGGGCGTGTCTCTGCGTCCCCACTTTCACATCGTCGAGTGCCAACTGCGCCCACGCCCCGGGGGCTGGTCACGCGTCACGACCAGTGGGGCGACTCGGTACGACTGACACCCCCACCGCACGGGGGTGCCGGGTCCGCGAGGACCCACCCGAATTCTTTGAGGCCCATCGGGAGTCATGGCGCTCGTCCAAGCGCTGACCGATGGCGGTGGAACCTCCCCTTCAGGGGAGGAGTCCACCGGCAGACCGAAGCGCGCCGGATGGCAAGTCGCGGGTGAGCCTGCGAACCCGCGACCGACGCCCTTGACCCCGATGGGCCGAAAATACCGAGGCCACCGGCCTCGTGGGAAGCCGCCGGCGGCGCAGGCCGCCGAAGGCGGCTGAGCCGTCTCCGACAGCGCGGGGTCCCGTCCGTCGGCGGTGTGGGAAGCTCCCCTTCAGGTGAGGAGTCCCCACGCCGGCGACGCAACGGCAACACCGCGCCGAGAGAGAAGCCTGGAGGTTGTGGCGGGACGGTGGTGGTGTTCGTGACAGTGGGTGTCACGCTGTTCCGCCTGCTGGAATAGCCGTCAGTTGGCGACCTAGCCAGCTAACAGACGAACCACTATGCATCCGGCGACAGCTGCCCCTGCCGGCTGCCCGACCGACTCGACGATAGAGTATATTCTGGCACACGAGATACAAGATAAGATTTAGAATGCCAGCGGCCGGGAATAAAATCGATGACAGAGCCACGCTTGGTCGCCGTGGGTCTCGCTGGACTCTGCCTGCTCGGGGCGGTCTATGGTCTCACGCCCGCCACCTTATCGCCGGCGCCAACCGAACAATCCGAGCCGACAACGGAGAACGCGACTGAACCCAGGCCAGACCAAGCCTCGACGAGCGCTCTCGCGATGGAGCCCACTCGCCTCGAGAAGCGCTACACGCTCGATACGGCCGCCGTCAACCGGACGGAGGCCAGCCAGATTAACGACTCGCTCGGGACGTTCTACGAGCGTCTCGCCAAGAACCGGTCCCAGCGACGGAACCGAACCGCCGCGCTCGCGTCCGATATCTGCAGCCGAGCCGACCCCATCGACCCAGCTGCTATCGAGTCCACTGCGATACCCGCTGCTCGGGACGACCACCTGGGCCAAGCGGCTGAGAGACTGGAGACGAACGGTATCGACCAGATTGACGCCGACCGAGTCCGGTCACGGATACAGCAAGGCGAGGCCCCCGACGAATACGCGCCCCTAGTGGCGACGTACAATCAGTACCACGCGGCGGCCTGCAACCTTGATATCGACCGACAGGCGACGGTTGACCGATTTTATCGAGCGACGTCCGCGCTGGGTATCGAGTTGCTGTTCGTCCAGTCTGGCGCCACCTACACGGTCACCGCATCGGTGCCACGCGACGACGTCCAGGCTCGTGCGATTGAAGCGCTCGACAGGCGCTTCGGTGACGCGGCGGTTCAGGTAGTGATGACCGAGTCCCATTGGGCGAGTCGTGGCGACCTCCGGAATCTGACCGACTACCTCCGTGAGCAGTACCGAACAGCGGAGCTGCGCTATGACGGTGACATCGATCGAGCCATGCTTCGGGCCCGGATTGCTGCCGTCGACGCAGAGACCACCCTCGACGACGCACAGGTCCCAACGGGTGCCGACCGCGAGACGCTGGGGGCACTGCTCGAACGAGCCAACGAAAGCGAGCAGGTCAATTGTGTACTGAACCAGCGGGCTGACTGGGACGACGTCGCCACACAGCTCGTTGAGATATCCGCTGACGGGGAGGTGACGGCCGCCGAGCTCGAGACACTACCCGACGAACCCCGAAAAGACGTTGTTGAGTGCCTCCAAGCCGACTGAACCCCCAGCGGGGACCGCGCGCAACGCAGTGAGCACGGTGGACCGAAGCGAGGCCCGCGCTGCGCCGAGCACAGCGTGCCCTCGTCTTCGGGAGCGTCAGGGAGTGAGGACCCGGCAGACGAGCAAAGCGAGTCTGTCGGTGGCGCCGCACGCCGATAGGGCCACCAGTCACTGACCGGCTCAATCTCGACCGGCTGGCCCACATTCGGGGTGCCGGAAAGCGGAACTCTGGTGGATCCCTCGCAATTGGTAACTGACAGGTGCTACAAACTGAGGGCGCAGACCGCAGGATCGAGGGAAGATTTGAGATGGGTCTCCCCGTAGAGAGTGTATGGATGTTGATGGACTGAAAGAAGTTGCTCCTCATTACATTGCGCTGGCGATTCTGGTCGTCCTCGTCCTGACGACCGTTGAAGCAGTTGTCGGCGAGCTCGGATTCTGGCCGGAATTAGCGATCGTTCTCGGTATCGCCGTCGCGTATCGCCCGCTCGTTGTGCGACTCGGTGTCGCTCCCAGTGGCTGGCAGTAGCGTGTCGAATTTTTCTCACGACACCGCACTACCGACCGACAGCGCCAGACTGCGACACAAGCGATATACAGACTCGATTGCTACTACCGGAGGACGTTGTCTATCGACATCAGTGCCGTTCCGACACCACACAGATGACTGCAGACGAGGACACCTTGGATCCCGAGCCCCCAGATTCGATCCCCACTGGCAAGGATGGCTGTGTCGTCTGGCACTGTCGCCAGCTACGGACCCGAGACCATCCAGCCCTCGCGTATGCAGCAACAGAATATTCGACGCTGCTCCCTGTCTTCGTGTTCGACCCATCGTTCTACGGGGCCGAGGGGTTGGCCTGCGATGCCCGCATCCAGTTCCTCCACGAGTCGATTGCGGATCTAGATGGCCAGTATCGCGACCGTGGTGGGGAGTTAACACTGTGTCACGGTGATCCAGTCCAGGTTCTCACAGCCTTCGCCGAGGCTGGGTGGGATATCGTCACGACAGCGGACCCGACCGGGCGGTATGGACTGCGACGGGATAATGCGGTGGCAGAGGCCTGTGATGTGACGTTCGTCGATGCCGACGGGCTCGTCCGGGGGATCGATGATTCACGCGACGGCTGGGCCGACCAGGCCGAGGCCTGGCTCACTGGGACGCAGTGCTCCTGGAGTGGCGACGACGTCACGCTTCGATCGCTCGACACATCGGTCACGACCGACCGCGTTGCAGATGCATACGATATCACGCCGGACAAACAACAGGTTCCGACAGGCGGGACGACAGCGGCACGGAAGCGTGTTATCGACTTTCTCGACCGGCTCGACAGCTATCCAGGGAGTATCTCCGCTCCCGCCGATGCACGGGCTGGTACCAGTCAACTCTCACCGTATCTTCGATTTGGCTGTCTCTCCGTTCGGGAGGTCTATCAAGCGGTAACCGAGTACGACGGCGCCGAACGAGCAACGGAGATGTTCCAGTCAAGGCTCTGGTGGAATCGTCATTACAATCAGAAACTGGTCGATTGGGCAGGCTGGATGGACGAGGCTGCGAATCCAGTGATGGAGGGGTTCCACGATGACACACACGACCCAGCCCTCGTTGAGGCGTGGAAAGATGGCCAGACCGGCTATCCGATGGTGGATGCATCGATGCGGTGTCTGCAAGCGACTGGCTGGTTGAACTTCCGAATGCGAGCGATGTGTGCGTCGTTCCTCTGTGACCTGCTCCAGCAACCCTGGAAGATCGGCGCCGACTGGTTCTACTATCATCTCATCGATGCTGACCCGGCGATCAACTACACCCAGTTCCAGATTCAGGCCGGGATGGATGGGACAAACATGCTACGGATCTACAACCCACGGAAACAGGTTCGGGAGAACGACTCGGATGGCGAATTTATCTATCAATGGGTGCCGGAGTTACAGGCACTACCAGTCGAGTATCTGGACCAACCAGAGAAGACGCCACTCCACGTGCAAGACGAGTGTGGCGTGACGATTGGCGAGACGTATCCGTATCCGATAGTCGAGTACGAGGCTGCTCGCGAAGCGATCGTCTCGAAATTCGAAGCCGTCCGAGACCAGGCCAAGCGTGCCTTGCAGAACGACAAGGTCGCACGTCGGATCTCGATGTCCCAACGTGGCCGTGTCGAGGATGCTCCCGGCCAGGAGCGGTCACAGGACGACGCTACGTCAGGGAGCACGCAGTCGTCACTATCCTCGTTTTGAGATGCACGTGACAATGCACCACCGGGGCGAACGGACTCGGTAACGGGCATCTGGGCAGTGATAGTGATTGGTGAACGGCTGTCGACGAGATGCCCGAGTGGTCACTGACTCGATGGAGCGGTCCGTATACAGTCTCCTCAGTCAGTGGGTTCGAGGACGACTCGGAAGCGGGCGTCGTTGTTGATCATTCGTTCGTACGCCTCCTCGACCGCTGTGAGTGGATACGTTTCGATTTCTGGTGTGACGTCTCGCAGGTCGCTAAACTCGAGCGTGTCTTGGGAGTCCCGCGCATCACCAGAGGCCCACCCTTCGACTGCCGAGCGGGCACCGACGAGTTGCTGTGCGTTGACTTCGACGGGCTCACCAGGAACGCCGACCACGACGACGGAGCCGTCGGTGCCAAGCCCACCGACGATGGAACTTATCGCGTCGCTGGCTGGCGCCGTCGCGAGAACCACCGATGCACCGCCGAGTTCCTGGAGTCGTTCCGCTGGGTCGTGTTTGGTCGCGTCGACGAAGTGATCCGCACCGAGGTCTACGGCAAGCGATTCCTTGTCCGCACTTCGTGAGAGCGCAACAGTTTCGAAGCCAGCGGCGTGTGCATACTGGATTCCGAGATGCCCAAGCCCTCCAATACCCTGGACGGCGACAAGGTCACCTGGTTGGGCATCCGTATGCCGGAGGGCATTGAACGTGGTGACACCGGCACAGAGGAGCGGTGCAGCGTCCACCGCACTGAGTGAGTCGGGAACGACGGCAACGGCCTCGGCAGGGACCGTTGTGTACTCCGCATACCCTCCATCGTAGGTCAGACCGGTTATCTCGCCGTTCTCACACTGCTGGAAGTCGCCACGGCGACACGGCTCACAGTTGAAACAGTGACCGCCGTGCCACCCGACACCAACGCGATCACCGATGTCGAATCGGTCGACTGCCTCACCAACAGCGTCGATACGGACGGCTATCTCGTGACCTGGTACCCGCGGGTAACTGATCCCGGGATAGGTCCCCTCCTTGACGAACTCGTCGCTGTGGCAGATGCCACACGCATCGACAGCGATACGCACCTCCTCTGGACTCGGCTCAGGGATGTCCCGCTCAACAATCTCGAAGTCTGCACCGGCAGCTGGGACGGTGACCGCTTGCATTTGGTCAGACACAACTCTTGTAAGGGACTCGACACACGAAAATGGACTGCCAACTATGACCTCCGTGGATGGGGAAAGGCCGACTCAATCGAATCGTCATCTGGCGGATCATCAGGCTTGCAAGCAGCTGGACTTGAGCCATCGCTCCCGGCTTAACCAACAAATTCAGGCCAGTGTTGGTTAATACTGAGGGGAACTCCCCGACATCTCGGATGTCGAACCACGACATGCTCCCCGCCGTAGGCAGGATCGCGCGCAACGCAGTGAGCACGGTGGACCGCCGTGAGGCGCGCGCTAGCGCCGAGCGCAGCGTCCCGTCGTCCTCCCGAGCACCAGCGAGCGAGGACCCGACAGGCGAGCGGAGCGACGGCTGGCGGTGGCGCCGCGCGCCGACACGTTTCACCCGACCATCGAGACGCTCCAGCTCGGCCGGCTGCCACCCGCTTGCGATACGTTATGGCCATCCTGTGGAGAGCGACCACCTCCAGCTCTCCGAATGCCGCAACTAAGGAGTCGGTTTGAGATAGGTTGTCATTGCGTCAACGACGGTCTGGACGAAGGACTCCTTGAGCCGGCCTTGTCGACGGACGACAGCAGCGTCTTTCGGCGAGGCGACGACCCATGGTGACGCGTAACTCTGGCGGGGCATCCCACCCTCGCTCCAGTCGGCATCGTCAATAGGTATTCCATCCTCGTGTGCCGTCGTTGTGAGCGTTACCGTCATGTACTCCTCGTCACCGAACGGATGCCTGTCGTTGTTCAGAATAAGCCACGGCCGGGGGTTCTCGCCGGATTTGAAGGGATCTGGTCCCCAGACGACATCACCGCGTTGGTAGCTCATACATCGCCCTCGTCGACGGCGTGGTCAAGCCATTCTTCCATATCCTCCTCACCAAAGCGCTCGTTGGCGGCCCGGGTGCTTTCGGCCATCCCAGCGTACGCCGCCACGTCGTCGTCTTTCCCGAGCGCCCAGTAAGTTCCTTTGTGACGAACGAGTCCGCGGTCCTCCAATCGCGACAAGACCACGCTGATGCTGCCAGCTTTCACCCCGGTCGCATCTCGAATCTCACTTTGTGTAAACGCCTGGTCCGGGTGCGTTGCTAGGAACTGCATCACTCGGTCGGCATTTGTCGGCTCGTTTTGCTCAAGCTGATCGCCGCTGGTCGATTCGAACGTGTCGATGTCTATTGGCATGTGTATCTCTTGTCGTTTCATGTATTTAGTGTATTGGTGTATTCGAGTGTCAGGCAGCGATATCTCAGCACTCGCTGTACTGACATCATGCGATATTGCCACCTTGTGTGGCACTCTCGCGGGTGCCGGTTGTACGCACCCACATAAAATTTCGCTTGCAAGCAGCAGGATTCGTTCCGCTGCTCAGTCCTTAACCAACAATACTCTGTGTTCTCCGGCCAGTGTTGGTTAACTCTGGTAGAGAACTCTTGGCACTCACGATGTCGAAATCGGCGGCGTGAGACAAATGCAACGAGTGCTGCAGGGTAAGATTTACCCTTATATAGGGTAGACAATACTTATCGATGGGTGACGGTATTCTTAAAATTATTTTCGTGGGCTGGATTGTCGCTGCTGCTGTGATATTGGGCCCTGTGGACTGGAATAGTTCTGAGAGCTCCCCACTGATTGCCGGGTGAGGTGCGCCAATACCGCCAAATTCGGGTATTGAGCTACCCACGGCTAAAGCCGTGGGATTCAGCGTGGACTCCCGTTCTGGCCGATTCCTCGGCAGGAGAATAGCCTCCATTCACGTTCACCGTCCCACTGTTCAAGCGCACGCCCATGGGTGCGCCTCCGTCGCCGCCAGTTTGGTTGCCACGGAGATACCGCAAACCGATGTTTTTCGCTGCATTGTAGTCGGCGTGGTTCTCGTAGCCACAGTCGAGGCACTCGAATTCCTCGCCCCCGCGATTGTCTGGATGGGTGAAGCCACAGTGTGAGCACCGCCGTGACGTGTTCACAGGGTCGACCTGCTCCACGCCGATGCAGTGTTCCTCGGCTTTGTACTCAACGTACTCGTACAGGCGGTCGAACGCCCACTTGTGCCCCCACGACGCACCAGTTCGCTCACGGATATCGGTCAGGTCCTCGAACACGATGACCGAACACCCGTTCTCAAGGGCCTCCGCGACGAGTTCGTTGCTGATGCGATGCAGCAGCAGTTTGAATCGGCCGTCTTCTTTTCGCCCGACTGATTGGATGTTCTGGTGTGCCCAGCGCGTCCCGCATTGCTGGAGCGACCCACGTCGCTTTTCGTATTCCCTGCGCCAGTGGTCGAACTCGTCGCCCGTCCAGAACGTCCCCGTCGATGTGACGGCGAGATTGTTCACACCGAGGTCAACCCCGAGCACCGTTCCGTTCTCAGGTGTTGCCTGTGCCGGCGTGTCAGACTCCACGTCCGTCTTGCAGTGGATGTGAAGTATCCAGTCGCCGTCTCGGTAGTGTAGTTCCGCACCCGTTGTCTCGTACTCGTCAGCATACAGGTATTGTGAGTGCGGTGTGCCCCTGTCCTTGTCGGGTAGGATGTAGTCGGCTTCGATGCGACCGTCCGTCGTGGCGAGAGAGACGTAGTCGTCGTAGAACGTGGCGGTCCGGTGGTCGTAGACGACGTGGGGACTGGTGAAGTGGGGTTTCGACGCATTCTTCCCATTTTTCCAGCGTGCGACGACGCTTTTGCAGGCATCGGCGGCCTTGTTCCGAGCGGCCTGCACCAGTCCACCGTTGAAGCCGCCTGTGGCTTCGCGCACGTCATCGTACGTCTCGTCGTCTAGCGTGGTCTTGCTGGTGGTGACGTACTCCCCGTCGAAAGCGTGGTCAACGACGTACTGCGCTGACCATAGAAACGTGTCGACAGTGTCTTCGAGGAGTACGGTGTCTTCGCTGTCCACGTCGAGTGTGACGGGGACGGTACGGCGCACCACCATATCTTATTTGTAGGACTGAAATCTCTTAAATTTGGGGAGCAACCCTGCCACAGTGACGTAGTTTGAGTCAGCAGTGACGGATTCATCCCACGGCTAAAGCCGTGGGTTTTCTCCTGTATTTCGTATAATCGACCCTGGTGGAATCGTGTACAGCGCCCACGGCATCAGGTAGGAGGGATCGTTGAGCGAGATTCCGGTGAAATGCTTCTCCTCTAGTTCGGGGGTTGTCTGCTGGTACTTCCCAGCACTCGTCCCGACGCACATGACCGTGCAGTCCGTCGCGCTAAATGGGTGCGTATCGTGCGCTAACACGATGATTGGCCGCTGTCTGTGGGCGTCTGTTGGATCCGATGCCCAACAAAGGGTTCCGGCCGAGAGTTTGCTCATTCCTCAAGCTCGTCCTCCAGCGATTCGAGTTCAGCTTCGAGCTCATCGTCAGTCCGACCAGCACCAATCTGTTTGTCGGGTTCGTCTGGGGCATCGCTCTCGCGATGATGTCCGAACAGCCGATTGGCCTGGTCGAGATTTGCCACGTAGCGACGGATATCCTCTCGGTCACTGAGTGCGTGGTAGTATCCATCAGCGGTTTTCCCGACCATTTCGTCATCGTACAGCCGCGAGAGCGTGGTTGTAGCGGTGCCATGTGGAATGTCCAGCTCTTCCTCAATGTCTCGCGGCGAGTAGCCCCATTCGGTGTTCTGGTACAAATGTTCGACAATCTCTGACTTGGTCGTTCCTGGCCGAAGATTGATGTCCGGGTCGTGATTTTCGAGGCGAACGGGCATAATGTACCTAATTGTAATTAATTGTGTCGCTTAGTAGTTTCGGTGATATAGGAGTGCGTGTCGGAAACCGGCCGAAAGTGATTTCAGCTGCCACTTCTCCCCGCCGAGCCGCCTGCGCGAGCACCGGCGGGCGCTGACCGATGGACCGGTCTCGGTCGGAAAGAGACGGTCCTCCGGTCAGTCGCTCACCGACACGGCAGTTTCCGTCTCCTCGTCGGTGGTCGCCATCTGCGACGTCTCATCCAGCGTCACGGCTGCCGCCCGGTCCATGTCTCGGTCGTTCGCCCACTGGTGAGTATCCGAGTCGGCCCGCCACGGGGCCACCGTCTGACTGGCACCGTCACAGCCGAAAGAACTCCGCGCTTCGCCGGTCGGCGCGGGACCGTCCCCGCGTTCGAGGACGTAGATGCACGTCTCGCTCGTCACAGCTACCGTCTTCGTACCGTTATACTCGTCAGGCTTACCGCCCGAAATCCGCACGCGGTCCCCCTCACGGAGCGTTTGGACCATCTCGCCGCCGTGGACCGATTTTGACCAGACCGTCACCTTCGCGCTGGTCCCCTGGTCGTCTTCGACGTAGCAGACTTGATACTGGTTGTAACTGGCTGGCTCGTCGATGATGTGGGTCACCTCTCCCTCGATGGTGGCCTCGTAGCCGTAGGGCGACAGCTCTGCAATCGGCGTCGGCGCATCCATCTTCTCGCGGGCGTCATCGTAGGTGGTGAGAGCGGCGTCGGGAATGCCTTCACAGTCGCCAAACTGTCCCGAGACATAGGCCGCCATTCGCCGGCTAGCCGCCGCCTGCGTCATGTTCGTTTCCGCTGCGATAATCGCGGCTCGCTGGTTGACCTCCGCCAGCGCCTCCTGGTCCATGTAATCCCGTGGGTCGGCGGGTGCCCCGAAGCCATCCGCTCGCTCGGTCTCTGCTTCCGTGAGCTGTCGAGAAGAGGCTTCCCGGTCCACCCCGTCGGCGTGGGCCGCGCGTGCCGTCGCCGAGTGCCGGGCCTGTTCGGCTTCGCGACCAATTCGTTCCTCTTGCTGGGCCAGCGTCTCCCCGAAGCGTCGGTCCGGCCCCACCTCGGTCGAGCGGGTCCAGTCGTAGTCGGTTTGCCGGGCGTAGACGTTCCCTCGTGAGTCGGCCCCCCGGTTCATCCGATAATCGAGTTCGTCGCCGTTCTGAGTCTCGGCCACCTGCTCAAGCAGGTGCTCAGCCCCGTCAACACGGGCGGAGAGCTGGATGGTCTGGTCGAAATCGGACGATGCTTTCTTACCGCTGGATTTGCTAGCGTACATTGTCTTCTGGTGCCCTAACGAGAAGACACTTGTCGGGTGTACCAGCACCCGATTTCCTGCGGCGCACCGCACATCGATTAGCGCCGCGTGTAATGCCTTCCCGTTAGTTACTAACATGGGTGGCTACTACTTAAAGATAACGCACATTTCTAGTGGAATAAAGTGACGAATTGCTGGTTTAGAGCCTCTCTAAATGCTATTCAGAGATTCAGATAATTGCCTCGATTAATATATAAAGGGTAAACTGGTGCCGGTGCAACGTGCCTTGCGAAAGCCCGCCGGGCGGCTGTGGCGCCCGGCCGGTACGTGGAGGTGGGCGGGTGTGGTGGGTCCGGGCGGATGGGTCCCTGCGGTCCCCGACCGGGGACCGAAAAATCGTCGGCGGTCGGGTGGGACTGCAAGGGGCACGGCGCTGGCGCGTGCCGTGGTCGCTGCAGCGACCCCTCTCCGAGTGGTGCGAGGAGATGTCGCTGCGCGGCCGCCAGCGCCGTGGGGCTTGCAAGATACGCTGGAGCCCCTGCACTATAGATGCAGACTCCACTATCGGAATGTAGCTAGGAACCCCAGCACCTGTGCGACCCATCGAATCAGCGTGTTACGTCCCGATGCCAGGTGTACCCGTTGTTTTATTGTGACTCCCGCAGTAGACGGTTTCTCTATATGACCAAGCGGAGATACCGCCTCTGTATCACAGCGGTAACAGCGCGGAAGCCCACCCGCTTTAGCGGTGGGAGGAAACGCGTAAGCGTTAGTTGACTCCGTCTCAGATTGTAACATACGTCCCACAGGCCCAGAAGCGGTCGGTGGGACGGGCTGTCTGTCAGCCAGCCCCCGGAGTCAGGGGACGACGAACGAGTCCCTCCGACTCCCCGCCCGGACATCGCCTGAGAAAGTCCCTGATTAGAAAGTCAGGGATGTGGGACGTTCGAGCAGGGGAACGCGAAACTCGGGAGTCCCACTGACAAGCCAACCCCTTCAGGGGTTGGTAGCTGACACACCCTTGTTGCAGCAATTCTTCTAACCCCCGGCACAGAGAGCGTCACGAGTGCCGCCCAGCGGCATCAGTTTGCGTTCCACCAGTCAGCAATGGTTGTCGGCAGGCTGTCAGTCCCACGCTGCAAGCGGCCGACTGCACTACCAGTCGGTCGCGCTGCTGAGACAAACGGGTCGCGAATCATGGTAGACTGGGTATGATTCCAGAAACGTGTTCAAGATATAGGTAGTGAATTCGTCATCTCAGTAACTACAGAAACACGGTTTTGGCGTATATTTGATGTCGGCATCTGTTGATAGAAGCAATTTTCCCAAAATATATTCTAAACTATATCAGTAGATGAAATAACATGGTGGACCGGAGTAATTGGGATAGCCAAGACATATCGGAACAGTACAATGATGAGGCTGGTAGTCTTGATCCCGAGGATTATGATACTGAAAAATGGTTGACGTGCCATGTGTGTAATATCCCACTGGTTGCCGTTGATGGACCATTCGATGAAATGGACGATGCAGTAGATGCAATTGAAGAGATTCGAAAAGAACAGCGATACGCTCCTCATGTCCTTGCAATGAGTGGTGAGACCCGTTGTCCAAAATGTCACGGACCCCTCGGTCAATCTGCTTCAGATCAGGACTATGATGGAGATGAATCTGACCCTATGATTGCATTTTGTCCACCATGTGATGATGCGTGGGTAGTCACCAGAGAAAAGATGCCTGATGAGGCCCAGTGTCCACAATGTGAAGGACTCCTCAGTAAATCTGATTCAGGTCAGGACAGTGATGGAGAGGAAGCAGAATACATAATTGCCCATTGTCCACCATGTGATGGAGATTGGATAGTCACCACTGAAAAGATGGGTGGTAAGATTTCTGGACTTATCGGTGGAAATGTAGAAAGGACTCGGTTAACTTGCCCCTATTGTGGTGAGTCGTTCATCGTAAAGTAAATACGTCTCGTTACCGCCGTTGCAGTGTAATTGGATTTACAAGATTTGCGCGTTGTATCTTGCACGTGTATCCTGTCAAGACGTGGATAGGAAGCGCGTGGCATGCATGCTGCTCCGTTGAGGCCTCACACGTGTTGTGATGCGTGTTGAGGCCCTGGCTGGGAAAATACTGTGTTCGTAGCGGGCTAAGTACCGCTGCGCGAATGGAGTTCCCGCCTGCTGCAGCTAGCCATGCCAGCCTCGTGGCCGGCTGCATACACACCGCAGTCTTCACACACCACTCGACTCGAACGATTCCCTGCTCGTCACACCGTGGCCCCGTCTACCCCCGTCACAACGGGGGTGACGCCACCGTTCACTGCAGACTCCCCGTCAAGCAAGTCCAAGCCGAGATAGCGTTTGTCCAGCAGCCCCTCCGCGGTTGCCTTCGACAGCGCCAATATCTCCGTCGCGGACTGCCGCCGCCCGACCTGTCTGGACTTCAGCCGGACATCCTCGCCACCCAACTCCTGCAACTTCGACCAGACCCGCTTGACCGTCTGGCCATGCGGATCACGACCCAACTCTGCGGTCAAGGCCGTCCGCAGATCGTCCTTGGTGAAGAACACGCCGCTCCCATCTACCCGCTCGGTCGCGAACTCCGGCCAGCGCTTTGCGACCGTCACCGCTCGATAGGTGTTCTGGCGATTACTCCGTTCGACGAACACCTCCTTCACTGTCTGTTCCCGACAGTTCGCGAAAAAATCGAGCGGCGAACTGCTGGGTTCCACGCCCTCCGGAAGACTCTCCGCATCTTCCTGCTGGTCAGCATCGGCCTCCAGTTGCTGAGCCTTTGCCACGGCACTCCGGGCGATCTCTCGGGTTTCCTCGTGGCCGTCCTCGAGGTCGTCCAGCCGACTCTCGTTGGCCGCGGCGTCTCCACTCGCCGTCGTCGCGATGTCGTGGGTCTGCTCAACTTGCTGTTCGAGCTCGTCGACGCGCTCTTGAAGCTGCTCGCGCTCCTGGACCAAGGCCTGCAGCAGCGTCGCGACGACAGGATCAACTTCGCGGTCGTTGAGCTGGCCCAGGAGCGTGTCGCAGTTCGGGCCGGACCCATTGCCCGTGTCGATATCCATGTCGAGCGTGGCCGCCACAGCCGCGTCGCGGTTGGTGTACTGGTCACCGTCGGAGTGGGAGTACTGGTCGGTCATACTGCACGGCCCACCCCCGGAATCGAACCGGGCCACCCCGACCACGGGGTAGGCTAGCTGCGGCATGGCTGCATTGTCGCTTCGAAACGCTGGGCTCACCCACTGCTGGGATAGTCATATCCAGGCGCCACGGTCCACCACTCCAGACGGACCGACCGAGCGCCGACGCTGTGGCGATACTGGTCGTACAGCGCGGCGACTGCGTCGTACTGCCCGATCCAGTCAGTGTAGTGAGCTACGCCGCCGACGTCAGGCGGGTGGGCTGGCAACGGACGCAAGACTCTCCGCAGCGACGTGCTCGTTCCGGCGAGGGAGGTCGGTCGCGAGGGTTCAGCGGCGCTGTCCGTGGCGGGACTGAAAGGGGCACGGCGCTGGCGCTTGCTTTGGTCGGCTCAGCGACCCCTCTCCGAGCCCAGCGAAGAGATGTCGCTGAGCGGCCGCCAGCGACGTGGGGCTTTCAAGATGTACTGGACCTACACCGCACTCGTCATCGTACTCACCCCTATCGAACTGTTCCAGTCTGTCTTGTTCGTCACAAGGGTAACCGTAGTAACAGCCGTAGTGGGAGTTCCGCTACCCCCTCTTCGTCCGTCTGGTCTGTCCGATGTACCCCCGCCTGCGTTCATCCCTCCACACCATCGTCTCCTCCCGGCCACAGCAATGTCTTGAGTGCCGCCCAGCAGCGGCAGAACGCGTTCCACCAGTCAGCCATGTATCCGCCCGGCAGTCAGTCCAACGCTGCGTACACGCTTACTAGCGCCCGCTGCGGCTGACTGCCAGCCCCTCGCTGGAACACACTGGGATACCGACGGCCTCGCTCGACCGGCTGCCCCACGTCGCGACACACCTTCTAGTGCGACTCAAATCGATAGAATAGACCCCAACCGACCAGAAATAGACCTCCTGCAACTATGCTGATCAACCACATTGGCGCCGCCATAAAAAATACCAGATACAAGCTAATCAAGATGGTCAGGGCCCAAGAAAGAAACAGAAAATAAGACCGCTGGGTGCTGAGTGTCATTCTGGAGTTTGTAGCTATTGAATTTATCTTTTGAGTCTGCAATAATAAGTCTGGTTACAGTATTGTGCAACATGTCTGGCAAAAGAGAGCTAGCACATCACACGAGGAGTCGCGCCACCCACCTTGCACACCCGGTCTACTGTTTCAAGAACCCGTTCCGAGCGCAGCGAGGAGATGTCCCTGAGCGACCGCCAGCGCCGTGGGGCTTTCAAGATGTGCCGGTTCGATACCACTCTCGTCGGCGCACACCCCATCATCGAAGTGTAACTACTGTTCTTTCCTGGCGTGCTGATACCCGTACTTCCCAACCTCTAGCTCCCTTCGGGGACTGTAGTCCCGAGCCACGACCCCTTGGAGATAGTCCTGCCGGCGCTGCCTCGAGTTCGGCGCCGGATACACCGACAGGGTAACACAGAGACGCCACACCCACCACCGCTTGAGGAATTCCCAGCTGCTCCGGCACACAACGTGTCACGAGTGCCGCCCAGCGGCACCAGATTGCGTTCCACCAGCCAACTATGGTTCCGCCCGGCCGTCAGTCCTACGCTGCGCACACACCGGTCAGCGATGCTGCAGCTGGCTGCCAGCCCCACGCCGGAACACACCAAGGTACTGACGTCCTCACCCGGTCGGCTGCCCCACCTCGCGACACACCGGCCAGCCGACCGGGTCGCCAGCCTGGCTGCCCCACGCTGCAAGCGTCCGACTGCCAACGCTAGTGCAGTCAAGCGCCTCTCGGTCTCCACCTGCGCCCGACTTCGACGCGTATCATGGCTCCAGCATAGCCTCTCATCTCGAAAAAGTCAATAGTTTCTACAATAGTACCTATGAAAAGATGCACGATCTAACCGGTTTCCAGCGTGACCTACTGTATGCCATTGCTGGGCTCGAGGAACCACACGGCCTCGCTATCAAAAGCGAACTCGAAGGGTACTACGAGAACGAAATCAATCACGGGCGACTGTATCCGAATCTCGACACACTCGTCGACAAAGGACTGGTCGAAAAAGGGGAGAAAGATCGGCGAACCAACGTCTATGTGGTTACTGGGAGAGGCAACCGCGAACTTGAAGCTCGTCGAGAGTGGGAACAGCAGTACCTCGATGAAGAACTGCTTATAGCTTAGTCGAGCCAGTCCGTATTGTAGTCTTAGTCGGTAACTTGCAGAATAGCTCCGCGGTAACAGAGCCACTCAGGCCGATGCGCCGGTATCAGCTGTCGGCTGCAATGGGAACTGAATCGAGAAATCAATATTCTCGGCACCACCACGGAGCTGTGGGCGTTTGCGCTGCCCATCGTCCTCAAACTCGATTACCCCCAGAGACTCGAGCTCCTGGAGATTCCGGTGAACCTCACGGTAGTCACGATCGACAGCGGCTGCGGCCGCTTGGATACTGTCGGGCTCGTGTTCGACGATTGCCTCGATGAGTTTGAGATTGCGTTCGCGCATCAATTGGTCGATATCACTGTACTCCTCGAAATTGAGGACGAACCGCGCGTCTTGTTCGATTGCGTCGCCAGTCTCGCCGGCTTCAGCCCGCTCCAGTCGCTTCTGGGCCGCCACGCGGTGGTCGTCACGCTGCTTGAATGTGATTTTGAGTGTATTCGTTGTCATTGTCGGGCCTCCACTTCACTGATGAATCGTTGTCGAAGCACCGCCATCCCGGGGAAGTCGATTTCCTCGACACCATCAGATGTGTGTCGTTCGTGCCGTCCGGGTGTCTCGTTCTCGTTGTCGTACCGCAGGATGGTCCCTTGGCCATCGGTATATCCATAGTGGAGCGCATACCGGTACCCGCTCGGAAACTGCGAGTCATCCGTCTTGATGATTTTGCGACGGATGATCGTGTTCCCAACGCGGTCCTCCACATCTTCGATGACCGAATATCCCATCGCTACACTATGGTATGCAGCCCATAGCATTAAGACTATGGGAAACTGCCCATACTCGTCGCACTGTACTGGGCGGCCGAGCCATTCTCACCGCCCTCCGTATCGCCGGCCCTCAAACACCGCGCTTGATTCCTGGGCACGCCGGTGGTCGGCCTCGATATCGTGGTCGTCGGTCAGTGCTGGTACAGATTCGTCAATGGACTGTGAGTCGGAACTCATGGGTTGGGTTCCCCGCACCCGTCCGGGGAAACACAAAACACTGGTGGCGTCGACATCAGGCGGGTGGGCTGGCGACGGACGCAAGACGCTCCGCAGCGACGTGCTTGTTCCGGCCAGCGAGGGAGGTCACGAGGGTTCTGCTGAGCTGTCCGTGGCGGGACTGAAAGGGGCACGGCGCTGGCGCTTGCTGTGGTCGCTTCAGTGACCCTGCTCCGAGCGTAGCGAGGAGATGTCGCTGCGCGGCCGCCAGAGCCGTGGGGCTTTCAAGGTGTGCTGGTTCGATATCCCCCTCGTCGCACACCCCGTCATCGATGTGTAACTGCTGCTTTTCCCTGTCGTGCCGATAGCCGTGCTGCCCACGCTCTCGCTCCCACATGGGACTGTAGTCCGGAGACATCTTCCCCTGAAGATAGTACCGCCAACCCTGCTTCAAGTGCCGGGCGATACACACCCCCAGAACGACACTGATACTCTACGCCCACCACCGGTTCAACAATTCCCAGCTGCGCCGGCCCACACCGCGTCACGAGTGCCGCCCAGCGGCACCAGATTGCGTTCCACCTGCCAACTATGGGTCTCTGCCCGGCCGTCAGTCCCACGCTGCGCACACACCGGTCAGCGGTGCTGCACGTGGCTGCCAGCCCCACGCTGGAACACACCGGGGGGACCGATGTCCTCACCCGCTAGGCTGCCCCACGTCGCGACACCAGACTGCCGATGGTCGTTACCGGACTGCTGCCCCATGCTCACACTCAGCTGGTCGAACTATCGTACATCGCTCCGAACGCCTGCTCGCCACGGATCAATGCATCGACGCCGTCGGTAAGCGTCACTTCGCCGTATACGGTCGCCCGATAATAGGTGTACAGTCCGTCCTGGCCCCGCTCTGTGCGCTGGCGTTTTTCCACGAGGCCGACGTCGACGAGTTTGTTGAGGTGATAGTGGAGCGTACTGTCGTCGATGTCGAGCGCCGCCTCAAGTTCTTTCGGACTCATTGCACCGCTGTGGACGAGCCGGTAGAGGATCTCGTAGCGGGTACGGTGGCCCACAGCAGTATGCATATCGAGATACTCATCAAGACTGAGAACGCTCTCCTCGGGCAGCAGGTCTTCCGGGTCCTCTGGGGCGTCCCCGTTGACCGTCTGGTCCGTTGCCATCGTATTCTACACTACTGGTCGAACGCGCTTAGTCGTTGTCAAGCCAAGAGTTCTCAAAAACACGGCTCTTTAAATACTTCAGCCGAATATGCCCACCTATGACCGTCGAGATCACGCGCGAGTTGATCGCTGACCGGCTTGGGCGCGTGACATACGACCGCTTTCTCTTCTACGTGATGGGACCGTACAAGTCGTTCAACCTCAACTATGTCCTCAGCGAAGAGCAACGTCGCAAGTTCGACACCGACGATCTTCCCGGTCCGCTCCGCCGACTCTTCCGGAACAAGGACGATATCAACGCAGCCCAGGCACTCTTGCGACGGATCCAAGGTGCCCTCCGAACTGATCCTGGAGTAAATACGTTTCTCGCACTCGATGTCGACATCGATACTGACGACGTAGATGCAGTGACCCAAAGCATCGAGTACGCACGGTGTAGCAATGCAACTGCGTTCGTGGTACCGTTTCTCGGCCACAACTTCGGCGTTGGCGAAGAAGCCGGCAGCGTCCTCGAAAATATCGCTGATACCCATGGTGAACGGCTGATTTTCATGCACGAAGACGACGTAACGAGTGCGATGATTCGGTCGGCACCTGTGCGGTGGGATCTGCGCGTCGAGACGTACGAAACCGAAGCCGAACTCGTGGCCAAACTACGTCGATTCGCCGGCGGCATAATGCACCGCGAACGACGGGGAGAGCTCGGTCGTATGGGGTGAGGTTGGGGTTGCCCGTGGCACCAGATTGCGGTCCACCAGCCAACGATGGTATCGGCCCGGCCGTCAGTCCCACGCTGCGCACACAGCGGTCAGCGGTGCTGCAACTGTCTGCCAGACCCACCCGTCGACTCACCAGGGTACAGACGTCCTCACTCGCCCGGCTGCCCCACGTCACGACACACCTACCCGCCTGTCTTCTCGACTGCTTGGCTGCTCCCACACTGCAAGCATTCGGCTGCTGACGATAGTACGGCACCCTCAAACGCTTATTGCCACCGACTGAATCAACTATGTGTTGCAAAATACCGAAGTGATTTATATATTGGTTCGCTATTGTGCAACAGTATGCTCACAGAAGGCGAGATTCGCGCCCTCACTGCCCTCCACGGTGAGCAGACAGTCTCTGAACTCGCGACGAATCTCGATCGAAGTCTCAGTTATACCTCAGAACTCGTCGACCAGCTCGAAACGGCTGGCCTCGTCGAGACACGTCGACAGGGGAAAACAAAGCAGATTGAACTGTCGGACGCAAAGGCTCTCGAGTTACTGGCCGGTCTCACGCAGCAGTATACACACATCGACTGGCCAGAGCTGTTGTCAGGGGCTGCCCTCCGTGTTTGCTACTTTCTCGATACCCCACGGCCAGTGACAGATATCGCACGCCACGCCGACGTCCACAGAAGCACCGTCCACCGTGCGCTTTCCCCGCTTCAGCATCGCGGAATCGTCTACCAGACCGACGACGGTGCGTACGCACTGAACGACGGCTTCGAACAGTTGAGTGCCTTCGCTCGTGAGCTTGCCCATCACGTCCACCGACAGACTGTCAACGACCAGACCGACACGTACACCATTCTGTGGGAATCCCTCGACAAGTTCCTTGTCCAGACGACGACTGAGATTACCGACGAACACTTCATTCCGACAGGGCCGGACCAGTTCCAACGATATGACCTACCGCTGTTGGCACGTGACCGCCGATACTACCTCTATTCGGAGACGATGAGTGAACTCTCACCGGAATTGTTGGTCTGCCACATGCTCGTAATCGATTCGGGTGCACGGGCTCAGTCATATTGCCTCCTCTTGCTCAGTCACGTCAGTATCGACCGCGATGAACTCCGAGCCCAGGCCACCAAGTACGGCGTCGACGACGTCGTCGACGATCTTTGCATATATCTCGACACCAGCGGTGCGCAGCGGACATCCCGTCTTCCCGAGTGGGAGGACTTCCAGGAACTAGCTGAAGAGTACGAGGTGACGCTATGAGGGCGCGCTTCGATAGCTCGTACATCCGCGCAGAACTCGAGCGTATCGGCCAGCAGTTGGACACCCCACTCACCGTCTTCTTAATTGGCGGTGGGTCAATGGCATTTCGCGGACTCAAAGAGACGACCAAAGATATCGACCTTATCGTCTCCTCGGGCGACGATCTGAGTCAGCTACAAGCAGCACTGCTTGAGCTGGGATACGTTATCGTCCAGGAGCCGGACGAAGAGTACGAAGAACTCGGTGCCCAGCGCATCCTCGAGAACGATGATGGGTGTCGCATCGATGTCTTCAACCGGCAGGTGATCGGCAAACTGATTCTTTCTTCAGGCATTCGTGAGCGGAGTGAGCGGTATCTCGACCCGGGACATCTCGTGGTTGAGCTCGTGAGTCCAGAAGACATCTTCCTGTTCAAGGCGGTTGCCGGTCGAGTGGACGACATCGAGGACATGTTTTCGTTAATTCAGACCGGTCTCGACTTCGACATCGTCGAATCGGAACTGGAGACGCAGGTCGAACTGCTGGAGCAAGAACTGTTCGTAACGTATGTGAACGAAGCATTGGCTGATCTCACGGAAGAACACAACGTGACGACACCGTTGCACGATCCAGTTACGGAAATCACCGAGCGGGTCTACGAGGAACTCGAAGTGCTGCACGCCCTCGACGAACCAAAATCGGTGGCCGACTTGGAACACGACCTAGACTGGCCTGCAGCGGACATACGGGAGATTGTGGGACGGCTGGAAGGGAAAAACGCCGTCGCGGTAATCGATGGTCGCGTAGAGCGGCGGTCAACGAGTATCTGATTCCGAGGAGATTACGACTGTTGGACGGTTGCCCCATCGCGACGAACAGGCCAGTGTCGGCGATATGGAGTCGATTCACGCGTCGTCAGCGGCGCCACTGCCGACGTCCAACTCCTCAAGCCCCGCCCCTGTGTCCTCGATGTCGTAGTACTCGTGGACGACGGGGCGGAGTGCTTGGAGAATCATCTCCGCCGCCAGCGGCGAGATATCGAGGTCCGAAGCCATCAGTCGGTGGGTCACCTCGCCGCGGTCGCGAGCGACAGCATAGGTGAGCGCCGTCGCGAGCCCGGCGACGCCGTGACGGTCGATGTAGGTGTCGATGTCGGCGTTTGTCTGGCGTCGGCCCACCGCGTCGATTAGCGCCGGCGTGATCGTGTACTCGCGGTCCCCGGCTGCCGTTGACACGGTCAGGTCGATTTTTTCGGCGGCGTACCGTCGTGGTTGCTCATCGTGGGTAACCGCAACGACGCCGGCGTCGACGAGCCGGTTGACGTAGTTGTAGGCCGTCCCCTGGGCAAGATCGAGTTCATCCATCACATCCTGCACGGTCGCCTCGTCTGCACGAGCGAGGTAAGCGTACAGCTGGGCCAGCTGTGGCTCCTCCAGGAGATCCGCGATCGAGAGGAAGTCGCGGACGATGTCGCCATCGGCATGGGTTGAGGGACGTGACACGATTCGTTCTTGATTACAGTTTACAGTGAAACAGTAAAGAGTGTTTGGACTGCTTCGCCGATGTCGCGACGGGGTGCTCACCAAAGTCGTGTATCCAGCAGGTGGCTAGACGACTGGGGCAACAGCGGGAGACCAGCTGGAATCCGACAACAAAACACCGTTCTACTCGTCAGTCGAACCGCACGCCATTTCTGACGCTGCCGCACGGTCTTTCAGGAGCTGCTCCGTCGACTGGCCGGTCGTTTCGGCCAGTTCTTCGACTGATGGGATGTTCTCCAGCGGCATTTTCGTACTCGGGAGTAGCTACCTGTCTCAGGTATAGCTTTCGTACGAAACGAGACCGGACACTCACAGCCTTGCTGTAGCACCGTGAGGCGCCCAAGCAATGCTGGTCCACCAGCCATTGTCACCGCCCTCCATAGCAGCGCCCATCCAAGTTTCCCCGGATTGCTGGGCACGACGGTCCTCGGCCTCAGTATCGCGGTTTTCGGTCGGTGCTGGCACGAATCGCTCGTCGACGAACGATGACTCGGAGCGCATGCGTTTGGATTCCCCGCACCCGCAAGGGGAACACAAATTCCGCGGTAACCTCACGGCTGTGTCTAGCGCTCGCTACTCAAACCTCAGGATCCATCGTTCGAATACTGATATTGTGGTCGAACATCCTCGAGTAGTGCTTCGATGATGTCCCAGAGAATTAGCGACGGAGTCTCGTGTTCGAAAGTGATACCCCACCGATCCGCTGTATCATCGACCGAATACTGGAAATGGGCCGGCCCAAGGTCCGGGTGATCCTCGTCCTGGTGCCAGCCGGCATGAAAGCCCATGTTCGGGTCGCTGTAGTTCACCTGGAACCAGTCATGTGGGACCTGCCGATACCATTTAATGGTCAGTTTCGGGGACTCCGGACCTGTCGGCGGGGCAAGTCGATTCGGGTCGAATCTCGCTCGCAACTCCTTGGCCTCGATATCGTCCGGAACGTACTCGACCGTCGTGATTTGAGGCACGCGGTCCAGAACATCTCGCTTCAGTTGCGCATAGAGATTCGCGTTCGGATCACCGCCCGGATGCGGGACAGACATCTGTTAGCTGCTGGCTTCGGTAGGCTCTGTCGTCGGGGTCAGGAAGTCCCATTCGCGGATGGCGAACCCGACGATCTCGATACGACGCTGGAGGTGCTCCCACTCGCGTGCAATCTCGCGACGGCGAGCTTCGTCGTCGGCATCGACGGTGCCGTCGGCGAGTGTCCCACGAAGCTGATTCGGTGATTCGACGCCAAATTCGGCCTCCCAGTCCCGAACCTGGGCCTTCATATCGGCGAGGCGGTCCGTCAGCTCCTCGACGGTATGGCCGCTGTCCCGCAGGCGCATCGCCTCCTGCATCGCCTGGCGGCGGTAATCAGGATAGTATGTCGTGTGCGTCCCGCTATCGTCACGATGGAGGATGCCATCGTCGACGAGTCGCTCGAGGACACGTTTGGTGGGCTCGTGTGACCAGCTTGCCTCGTCAGCAATCCAGTTTACCGTCTGTGGCTCCGACAGCTGTTGAGCGACCATCCGCACTCTGTCTTCGCCCGTTGTCTGGCGGTCTCGGAGTCCGCCCTCGGAATCTGATTCGTCGTCAGTCATATGAGACAGTTCAGCCCTTGTCTTAATATAGGTTGAGGGTATTAGTCCCATATCGAGGGGCGAGTCGAACGCTGTACTCACAGCCCCCCGCATCTCTGAGCGGCGAACACGTCGCCTGACGCCTGTGCCTGGCGGTGCTCGGCAGCGATACTCGTGGTAGCTGGGTTCGGTGCGTCTCGCTCGTCGACGGGCTGTGGTTCTGAGTTCATGTTCGGGAGTCCCCGCACCTGCCAAGGGGCACACAAAATCGTCAGCTGTGGCTACTGGGGAGTTTCCGACTCGTCTCGGTCGTCCCAGTAGTATATTGTCCCGTGCTCGTCGAAGACTTGTCGTCCGAGAACTCGGAAGAGATACTGCCGTACTTCCTCAGCGACTTCGTATCCAAACTTTCGGGATGACGACTCCTATTGGTCGGTCTTATGGCGGGTTTGATGCGCTATTCAGCTGGTCGACAGCATCGTCCTCGTACGCTGCTCGCCACATTGCATGGACTGCACGGGTCACGAGTGAAACCTCAGTCACGTCGATACAGGACGCTTCGGCTGCCGTCGTGGCAGCCTCGGGCGGGGGATGAAAGTGAATCTCGGGTGAGTGTGTATTCGGGTGCCGGTCGAATCGCCAATTGACGTCGTCGCTATCGACGTAATGAAACGAATACATCCTCAGTTCGCTCCATTGTATATCGAACCGAGCGCTCTCAGCCTCTCCAAGCCCGTCGCTGAGACTGACCTGCAGTTCCGTGGGTGCGACGACATCATCGTACGAGGTTGCGTCGACGATCGGCTCAAGTTCGAGCCAGAGATCGCGAATCCGCTGGAGTGCCGGAAGATATATCGGCCCGAACTCGCCGGCACGGTCGTCCTCATTCATACCGCAAACTGGTGGCTGGCCTCGTCGTAGGCGAGTGCGGCTTGCGCGACGGCGAGATTCTGCCGCGTCGTTCGCCACGCGGTGAGGTCGTCCCAACCCTCCGTCTCGTCAGCATCAAGTTGCTGGCTGAGCTCTTCGGGTGAGACGACGTCGTAGCGGTCCTCATACCGTCGTATCTCAATTTTCATTTCTTTGATGCTGTCGAGCAGCTCTGGCCGAGTGACTTCCTCACGAAGCTCGCGGATGCGGGACATCAGAACCCGGTCGCTGTGTCGCTTGTACAGCGTTGTTTGGCCGTCCTGTTCCGTCTCGGCGAAACCCGTGTTCACGAGCGACTTGCAGTGTCGACGGGCCGTCGGCTCGCTCACGAGCGCCCGGTCGGCTATCTCGGCTGCCGATTGTCCGTCGTGTGTTTGCTCGACGATTTCATACAACCGCTCGAACGGCGTGGTATCTTCTTTCCAGTCCGCTTTGACGTGCTCGTTGACGTCATCCCATGTCTCAGTCATAGGGGAGGGTACGCAGTGGAAAAACAAATAACTTCCTCAGATAATTATCCTTTTTCGACCTCGCACATCGATTAGCGCATTTGTTCCGGTCCAGCCTCGTGACGCTGTTAAACTGTGCGGGAACGGTGCCCTCGTTACCGCCCTCCGTATCGGCGGCCCTCGAAGGTCTCACCGGATTCCTGGGCGTGCCGGTGTTCGGCGTCGACATCGCGGTGGTCGGTCGGTGCTGGTACGAAGTGCTCGTCGAGGCGCTGTGGTTCTGAGCTCATGTTCGGGAGTCCCCGCACCCGCCAAGGGGAACACAAAATGGCCGCTGGCGGCGGCATCAGTTTTGCTCGCTGGGTTCGACTTCGGTGGTTCAGGCCCTCTTGGTGGAGCAAGACGGTTCGGATGGAACATCGCCCGTAATTGCTTGGCCGTAACACGGATCTCGTTCCTGGATTGAACAAGTACACTCACTGCACCCCAATCTTTAGATGATGCCCGACTGACCCGAAATGTATGCGACGGCGTTCGTTTCTCGCGACCATCCCAACTATCGCAATCACTGGCTGTTCAGGGAGCGATATCTGGGATGACCAAGATGGCAAAACCGCCGTCAGGGTGACCACCACACCTTTTCAAAGCGGACTCGATATCGTTGATTCATCGTATGAAGTAGTCAGCGGTGAGTACGTAACAGACGGCTATTTCCGGGCTACTGTCCGCAACACACGGACGGTCCCGATAGGGGACGTGACACTGACAGCGAAACTCTTGGACAGCAGCGGTTCAACAATAGAAACGATAAACCTCTACTGTCAGACCATTGGGGCCGGCGAACGGTGGCTCGCGCAGGCACGAGTGATACCCCAGGGGGGTCCAGCACGCGTAGCCGAATACGAGCTGGCCGGTGAATTCCAAGACACACCAGCACAGGCGACGGGCCTTTCGCTCCGTGAAAGTAGCTTCCAGATCAGCGATGAAAACGGGCGAGTTACTGGAATCGTTCGCGCTGATACAGCCCAAGACGTCGATTACGTCAAAGCAATCGCAAAACTGTTTGACCCAGAAGGGCGGATTTTGGACACGATATACACAAGCGAGAATGATATTGCAGCTGGTGAACGATGGTCATTCGAGATGCAGACGTCCGGGTACGACGATTGGGTAAACCAGGTTGTAAACCACGAAATCGTGTTATGGCGGGCTGCGTTTTGAACGCGCCAATACCCACTCAGGGGGACAAAAATAACCGGGACACGTCACACGACTCTCAGCAGCCAGCCATGGCTGCCTCGCGAATCCCGGCCTCGCTGTCAAGGTCCCAGCCGTGATACTCGCGAGCGACCTGGCGTACTCTGACGACGTTGACGATTGCGGCGTCGGGGTTCCGCTGGGCGAGCCCCGACGGATCACGGCGGGAATACCCACCAATTGCGATACCGCCGCCCCGGTAGCTGTCCTCGTATACGGCGACGAATCCCTCTGGTTCGGTCTCGACTGGGTGTTTGAGGTTCGACATTGGTCTGTATCGAGACGCGCTCTTCGGCGCGCCTCTCACCCGCCAGAGGCACAGAAAACCGCCACCAGAGCTAGCGATTGCGGTCAATCCAGCGGCAGAATTCGTCGAAATCCTTCGCACCGGCTTGGTCAGCTATCTCCTGTAGCGTGCCGATGCTAATTCGGTCGTGATAGGGAACTGGAACCGTGCGAGCATCGGTGTCGTGGTCTGCTGGCGGGTCCCAGACCAAGATGTAGTGGTCACCCCGAATACGGTCCAGCTCATAGTTCCCGACGTTACAGAGGACTTTGACGACATCCTCACCGCTAAAATCGCGTGACACCATCGCCGAGGAGTTACTTTAGAACGTCTGGAAGCTCGCTACCGGACGTGTTCTCGTCGGGGTCGATACCCAACTCTTTGAGTTCTGCTTCGGTTGGCTCCCGTCCGGCCCCGTGATATCCCTCGACTGCCTCATCAAGATTTTCGAGCGCCTGCTCGCGGGTTTGTCCCTGGCTGGCGACGCCCGTTTCGATGTCTTTGGCAACCCAGTACTCGCTCTCTGGGTCGTCTGTAAGTCGAATCTCCCGGCCGGAACTCATGTGTACTGACATTGGATTGTCCTCGGTAAGTAGTTTGTGCGGGGCAGAACCCCCGCAGCCCCTTGGGGGACACAAAATCGGGCTGCTGTGGCGTCCCTGCTACCACCAGTATTTACGGTGAATGCTAGCCACCACTGAGACGAATGGGTACAGAGCCGGACGCGACACCGGACTCGGACCTCGCGACGCTCCAGGAGCGCCTCGATACGGAGTCGGTCACGTTCGTCGACGCGATGAACGACGAACTGGCGACGCTCATCGAGGACGCCAATCACCTCGGCTTCGACTATCTCGTCGGCGACGTCGCCGACTACGGACCCTCCTCGAACGGCCACCTCCACTTCGATCTGGTCCACAACGAGTCGAGTATCCACTGTGTCTGCTTCCAGTTCCGGGTGTCCCGTCTCGACGCTGACCTCGAGGACGGTCTGCAGGTCGCGGTGAAGGGGGATCTGTCGTACTACGAGGACGGTGGCTCGGTATCGGTCATCGTCGAGGACGTCGTCACCGTCGGCGGCGGCGTCTACCAAGAAACCTACGAGCAGAACCGAGCCACCCTCGCCGAGGATGGCCTGCTTGACCCTGACACCAAACAGGCACTGCCGGAGCTTCCGAGTACGGTGGGCCTCGTCACGAGCGCTGACAGCGATGCTCGCGAGGATGCAGTGACCAGTATCCACGAGCGATACCCCGACGTCGACATCATCGTCCATGATTCCCCGGTCCAGGGCATGGACGCGATGGCCGGGCTGATGGAAGCGATCAGCGTCCTCGACGACGACGCCAGTGTCGACGTGATCGTCCTCACCCGTGGCGGTGGCTCGGACAAACACCTTCGGGTGTTCAACGAGACGCCGCTCTGTCGGGTCATCCACAACGCGTCGACGCCGGTGGTCGTCGGCGTCGGCCACGAGAACGACCGGACGCTCGCCGACGAGGTAGCCGACAGGCGGGTGATGACACCCACCCACGTCGGTGGTATCGTCCCGGAGAAGGCAACGCTCGTCGACGAGCTGCAGACGTTGTCGACGCGGCTGGACACCACCTACGAGACAGCTGTGATCGACAAACTCGAGACGTACCAGCGTGAATTGGACCGAGCATACGAGAGCCACGTCGAGACGGCCTGCACCGAGTTGCGGACCGACCTCGACCACGCTTACGAGACGTTCGCCACGGAACGGCTCACGACGCTGCAGAATCGGCTCGATAGTGCCCGCGACCAGTACGACGAACGCCGGCAGCACCGCCAACAGACCGCCCAGTATCGCCGACAGCGACGACTGCTCATCGCCGCCCTGCTCGTGCTGGGGCTGGCCGTCGCAGCGTTGGCTGCCTACATCATCCTATGACCGACACCGATATCGCCGACAAGACGGACCGCATCGAATCGATCATCGAACAGCTCGAAGCCGGTGACGTCTCGCTGGAACGGGCGACCGAGCTGAAAGCAGAGGGGGACGACCTGCTCGAAGCACTCGAAGCGGAACTCGACCTGGGTGACGGCGAGGTTCGCGAGCAGTAAAACAGATTCCCTCTCACTCGTCGAGAAACGCCTCGAACTCCCGCGCGGGCGAGTGAAACCCAGCCTCGTCGACCCAGCGCTTGAGATACGTATCAGCGGTCGTGGCTCTAAGCGCTCCGTCCTCGACGAACCGAACGAGCAGCCCGATAGATCCAGTCAGTCCGATTCCACGCTGCGTTGCGACCGACCGTGCATCACCATCGTCGGTGACGACAGTGCCATCAGCGGCAGCCGCAACAGCCACTGCCTGTGCTTCACCGGGATCTAACTTGTTCTGGAGGTCCTGTTCCACCGACTGTGACCGCATGCGGGAGCTCCGCAATGAACTCGATGTGATCGACATGCGCAAAATTCGAGAGGACAGTCGTGTTGCAAACGGTCGCACTCGATGGTGTATCTGTCATTCGAGGTCGCGGGCCGTCTCGATTTCGTCACGGGCTGTGGCCATGTCTTCTGGGCCGAGTCGGAGCTCGACACCCTCTTCGCGGAGGATGTCACGCATCTCGAACCGATTCAGATCAGCCAGGCGAGCAGCTGTCCCGAGCGTGATGGCCTCATCAGCATACAGCGATACTGCCGCTGCAATCCGGGCCTGCTCGTTTTGCTCGAAGAACTCCCGTACGACGTGTCGGATCGCGTCGCTCTTGTTCTCGAAAATGCCCGCTGTGACAGCTCCCTCGATGAGATAGGTCAGATCGTCCGGCATCGTGGCAGTGGTGCGGGGCATATCTACAGGTGGAGCAGGCCGAGTGCCTCGGGGCTTGACCCCGAGGCGGTTCACGGAGCAAACTGAAACTGCATACATTATATGAATTGTGCCAGCTGGTCCCACATCTGGGAGCTAAAGGCTATGCCCAGTCGACGTGTCCTGGCAGCGGTATCGCGACCCGGGACGCGAGACGGGCCCGCCGGCGAGCCCGAAATTCTCCCTCGCGGTCTAGAGGTCGGCCGTCCTGAAGCGGCGGTAGCCCAGCGCGACCGGGACGACACACCACGCGAGCAACGCTACCAGCCCCATCCACCAGTCCACGTAAACGGGACCGTCCGCGTATCGCGCCGCCCGGCCGATATCGAAGCCGGCCCGGAGGAGCCTGTAGAAGGCCTCGGTCGGGGCCAGCAGCCTGACCAGCAGCGCCCAGTCGGGCATGTCGGACAGAACCGACAAATCGAATCGATGGAGGAACAGCAAGGCAAAGGAGTGGACGCTTCCCCAGAACGGCACGAACACCACGTAGCCGCCCAGCGCGCCGAGCGTGATACGGCGGTCGGCGGTCGTTGACATCGACAGCCCGACCGCCAGTGAGACGAATGCCACGCCATAGAGGGAACTCAGGAACAGGAACAGTGGGTACCCGAGCAGCCCCTCGGTGCCGTAGCGGACGGCGCCGACCGCCCCCGCGAACACGAGCGAGACGACCGTCGGCACCAGAAGGACGGCCGCGCGGCCGGCGAGGGTCCCGGCCACGAGGTCACGACGGGATTGGGGCGCTGACAGTGTCAGAAAGAGGCTCCCGCTCGCTCGTTCGTGGCTGATAGACTTGTAGCCAAGAAGGAGCCCGAGCAACGGGACCGTGCTCCCGACCACGCCCGCCAGCCCGTCGACAAACCCGACGAAGGTCGGGTCGCCGAGATACTCGTGAACGACGGCATACCCCACGAACACGACCACGGAGAGCCCGGCGAGCAACCAGATACCCGTCGATCGCCTTGCCTGGTGGAGGTCCTTTCTCGCGATGGTCCGCCAGCTCATGCGATGTCCCTCCGGACGAAAGTGCCGTAGGCAACTGCCAGCGGTCCGACGCTCCACAGCACCAGCAGGACCAGCGCCACCCACTCGTTGAGGTACCACGGTCCACTCACCGGTTCACCCTGGACGAGCCCCGTGACGACCCGCCCGAAGACGTGGCCCGGTTCGATGCCGATGAGGAACTGCGCCGGGCCGGGCAGACGACCGTCGATGACACCGGCGGCGTCCAGCCCGGCTCTGAGTGCCGCCGCGACCAGATCCCAGACGATGACGAAAAGAAACACCAGGCCGAACGCGAGTACCAGCGCCCGCCGCCTGGTCGCGACGACGAGCGAGGTAGCGAGGCCGAGCCCACACCAGAGTACCCCGAAGAGGACCGTCAGCAGGACGAACACCAGAAACCGCCCCAGGACAAGCTCGCC
Organism: Haloarcula salinisoli; assembly: GCF_019599405.1. Lineage (NCBI taxonomy): Archaea > Methanobacteriati > Methanobacteriota > Halobacteria > Halobacteriales > Haloarculaceae > Haloarcula > Haloarcula salinisoli. Next base: position 96,807 of record NZ_RKLQ01000005.1, read on the forward strand.
GAACGGGTAGACGACCAGTGCGCCGGCGACAGTCAGCGCCCCCACCAGCACGCCAGTCAACAGACCGGCACGGCTGCAGAACTTCCCGAAGAGCAGGTCCAGCCGGCTGTGTGGCAGCGACAGCGAGAGCCGTAGCGCCCCGGATTCCCGCTCACCCACCACCGCACCGTAGCCCAGCAACACGCCGACAAACGGCAGCACTGTCGTGAGCCACCCGCGCACGTACCCACCGAACCGGGCGGTCGTTATTGGCTCGGTTCCGAGAACCGGGTAGACGTACGCCGAAAGCAGGATACTCAGTGCCGTCAGCCCGAGCAGCAGCTTGCCGGAGCGGGTGCCGACGGTTACGTGGCCGTCCTGTCGCGCGATGGTCTGCCAGCTCATCGGTTGCTGGCGTTGGTGTACTCGATGAACATGTCCTCCAGTGAGGCCTCGTCGGTCCGGAAGTTCAGTACGTCGACGCCGACGTCGCGGAGCTCGACGAGGATGTCCATCTTCACGTCGTCGACGCAGGTGACCTCGATGGTATCCTCGTCGGTGGTGATGACCGTCTCGACGCCGTCCATAGCCCTGAGGGCGGCGAGGATCCCGTCGGTGAACTCGTCGACGGTGATGACGAGCTTGGTGCCACCACCCAGGGAGTTCCGCAGCCCCTGGATGGTGTCGACGGCGACGAGTTCGCCGTCCTGCAGGATACCGACCCGGTCACAAACAGCCTCGACCTGTTCGAGAATGTGACTGGAGAAGAAGATGGTCGCGCCGCGGTCGTTCTCCTCGCGAAGTATCTCTCGCATCCGTGCGGCGCCGTTGGGGTCCAGTCCGGTGGAGGGTTCGTCCAATATCAACAGGTCCGGCTCGCCGACCAGCGCCATCCCGAGCACCAGTCGCTGAGCCATCCCCTTCGAGTACTCGCTCGCCAGCCGGTCGGCGTCGTCGCGGATGCCCACCCGGTCGAGGATGCGTATCGGGTCCGCCTCTGCCTCCTTCGAGCGGATAGCGTACTCGATGTGCTGGCGCCCGGTGAGGCGCTCGAACACCGAGTACCCTTCCGGGAGGACGCCGATCCGGCTGCGGGCCTCGACACCCTCGCGCTGACAGTCATGACCGAAGATACTGACCGACCCCTCCGTCGGCGTCACGAAATCGAGTAGCATGTTGATGAACGTCGACTTCCCGGCACCGTTGGGCCCCAGAAAGCCGAACGTCTCGCCCTCCTCGACGACGAGGTCGACCCGATCGAGCGCAACCGTCGTCTGATACTGCTTCGTTACCCCGGTCGAATTTATTACAGTCACGCGTCATGAAATGTTCGTCGGGATTATAAAAACCGGTTCGGAGTCTCCGACTCAGAAGTCCGGCACGAGGGAGAGTCCCTTGAGAGACAGGGTCCCACTCCGGCCATCGGCAAGTCGTCGCGACCGTCCGCCGGTCACGTGTGTCGAATGTGCGATTACGACGGTCCCGAAGATAGTAGTCCCGTGACCGTTCAGCGCCCCGATACAGGGCGCAGTGAGTCCACGTCCCCAGAGACACTGGCCACGGAACAGCTCACGACGCTCCAGAACCGCCTCAACAGTGCTCGCGACCACTACGACGAACGCCCCAGCACCGCTAACAGACCGCCCAGTATCGTCGGCAGCGACGCCTGCTCATTGCTGCCTTGCTCGTGCTGGGGCTGGCCGTCGTCGCACTGGCCGTGTACATCATACTATGACCGAGACCGACATCGCCGACAAGACCGACCGCATCGAATCGATTATCGAACAACTAGAGTCCGGGGACGTCTCCCTGGAACGGGCGACTGAGCTGAAGGTAGAGGGGGACGAGCTACTCGAAGAACTTGAGGCTGAACTCGACCTCGGCGACGGCGAGGTTCGCGAGCAGATAACCGATTCTATATCGGAAATTCGCTTTCTCACTGGGAATCGCGATCCGCAGTGGGCGGTTGCAGCGAGTTTGTCTCGTAGGCTTTTCGACGGAGCCTCAGGACTGCTGGGCACAGTATTTACGAATAGTTGTTTGAGTCATCCCGTGCCGCGATAATGTCTGCAGCGAGGTCTTCGACGTGTTGCTGATGTGCTCCAGTAGTTCCGGCGCTTTGGGCGGCTTCGAGTTGGCCGTTGACCACCGCGTTCTGCTGTGTCCCCCACGTCTCCGGTGGTTCCGATTTGATGTACTCGACCCATCGTTTGATGCCCTCGATGCGTTGCTGTTGGTTACGCTCACGCTTCGCAGCAAGTTCGTCACGCGTGTTTGAGTCGGTCATATTCGCCCTCGACGTCGAGTCAAGTTACCCATTTTTCGAGCCGAGGGACACTGAGGCTTTCCTCGAACAGTGTATGCAGGTGGACTGCATCTTCGATGTCCTTCTGGGCCCCGAGATAGAGTTTGTACGCGACTTGCAGTTCGAACGGCCGATCGGCAGTACTTCGTCGTTGATTCGGGCGGAGATGGTGTTCTGAAGTGAGGCTCACGGCCCAACTCGGGTTCGACGCCCTACTCAATCGGTCTCCTCGAGCAACGTCCGAGCTCGCTGCACGTAGCTGTTCTCGCCCCAGCTGCGGGCGTCACTGATCTCCTCGAGGAGTGTGCGAGCGTCCGCACCTGACAGGTGCTCGGTCTGCACCAGGACCGAGAGCATGGTCGGTGTCGTCACAAGTCGCGTATCAGCGAGTGACGCATGAATCAAGCCGAGTTGGTTGAATTCGTCACAGAGAAACAGTGCAGCACCGATCTCGTTTGAAAGAGTGACGGCCGCATTCTCGCCATCATCGAGTGGGAAATCCGCGTCGAGGTCGACCGACCGTGTCCCGAATTTGTCAGTGTGATTGAGGACGGTAGTTGCTGCATGACCGTGCGTATCGTCGTACGACGCTATCTCTCGGAGTTCCTCGACAACAGCCGTTGGGACGACAACATCGTACCGAGCCAGACACATCGCGAGCGGGTCGGGAGCTTTTCCAGCGACGATGCCGAGACTGACGAGAGCCGAAGCGTCTGCGACGAGTCTCGACATCTATGCGTCGGCGACCTCGTCGATAAAGTCCTCGTCCAGCTGCTGTTTCAACACCCGCAGGTTCGCAGCCTCTTCGGCCCCGACGAGTGCTTTGAGCTGGTCGAAAGAAATCTCATCGTCGTAGTAGGCGGCTGCGATCTCCTGGGTGAGCGCGTCGTCGTGGGTGGCCTCCTGGAGGTACTCCCGCAACGCAGTCACGAGGATATTCGTCCGGTCCTCGCCAAGGACATCCGCAAGTGCATCGGTGCGATCGATAAGCCGATTCGGCGCCCGAAACTGGACGCGCTTCTTGTCGCTACTCATTATGTGTACATTGTGAGCCAGACAACTTAGCCCTTGTCGTGTGTACAATGTGAGTGTCACGGGATTGGCGACTGAGATTGGGCTGGCCCACTTGCGAAGACCTCGCCAGTCTCCTATGCATGGCGGTGTTCAGTATCGAGATTTTGGGCTGGCTGTGCTATGTCCTGCTGTTTGCCGTGCATAGTAGGAACCCCCGCACCCGCCCAGGGGTGCACAAAATCATGAGGTACTCAGACCGATGACAGACCCAGTCAGAGCTGCCGTCTCGGGGGACTGCACAGCCCCTGCCAGATATCTAAGATAGGTGTCTTAGACTGTACTCTTAGATGCCGACAGCGACGTCGTAGTTCCAAGCCGGCGACCGTTCACACCATATTCTGGGCGTCGATCGTCTCCATGACAGTCTCTCCCTGCTCTGTTGCCCCATAGACACGCCCTTTCCGACGGTCTTCAGAGACTAGTAACGTGACCAACTCCTCTTCTTGGAGTTCCTGGAGGGCACGCGAGACGTGCGCGATAGACAGGTCGGTGTCGTCTGCGATGAGTGAGGGTGTCGCTGGGCCCGTCTGCAATCTGTCGAGGGCAGCGACACGGTACCGGGAACTGATGACGTAACTGACGGCATCCCACTCGTCGGTCATAGGCCACCTCTCGGGTGTCCAGATGGGTTCGTATACAGTATACAATACGCAGCGCTGATGGTTATGTCAGACATTAGTAATGATTCCCGACTCGCTTTCCAAAGTGCTTGGCTTGCACTCGAAAGGCGCTCTGTCTGATGGATGTACCCCATTGCGGTACTATCGCTCCTGTCTGCAGTCCAAGCGAACGACAATACACACTGAAGCGCCGCTACTCGGGGTCGACGACATCGCTACAGTTCGGACACTCGGCCCACATCCCAGTCGTCCCCTCGGTGGTCTCGTACTCGATGAGCAGCCACGACTCTGTGATTGCGGCGCCACAGAGGGGACAGTCGCCGAGGTCGTCCGGTGTCATACAACGGGAGTGGACGGAGCGTCTAGTATATTCCGTCTAAACGTGACTGCGTGTCCTGTCCGGGTAAGCCTTGTCCGAGAGTGCGTCATGTAGATCGAGCGGCTTCTATCGCTGGGTGTACGCTGCTCCAAATCTGATGAGGAGGTCCAGCATACGAACTGAGTAGGACCGTATAGAGAAACTGGCTTATTACGGCCCCCATTCGACACTGCGTAATGACTGCGTCGCGAACCAAAGACGATCTATGGGATTCGTGGGTTGAGGAGACGATACTGGCGGACATCACCGACCCAGCCACGCCCGACCCCGTCCCGATGCTCGACGAGCGTGGGGCCGAGCTGGATATGACCGACGCCTACGATGAGTATCGCCTGGGCCGGGGCAGTGGCGACTACCTCTATGTCCTCTACCTGTTCGACGAGTCAAAGCCTGGCCCAGCGGCCATCAGACCGGTCTACATCGGCGAGTCCGGCAACGTTGCGAGCCGGCTCCTCGACCACTTCCGGAAGCTCCGTGATGCCCTGCCCATTGCCGACTGGACCGATGATGGCTCGTGGGGTAGTTTCGGGAAGTACGACCACATTGCGACGGTGGTCGACCATGCGGACGCGCCCCTCTGTGCCTGGGTCATCGACACGGAGGATCTCGAGACTGGACCCTACGGCTACCCCACCTACAGACACGAACTGGAAGCGAAACTTGTCGGCCTCGTCCACTCGAGCTCACGTTTCGACCGGATTTTCGCCAACCGCGATTTCGTCCCGAACAGGGTTCCCCAGCAGATGGCGCAGGTCGGCCCAGCGTGGGTCGAGTACATCCATGAGACACCGAATTCCGAATTAGCGCGTGACGTCGACGGGCTGCCCGACACCAAAGCCGGCCTGTGGGACGACTGGCTCTCGCGGACACTCTGCCGGGATATCGCCGATGGCGAGAGTTCTGACCCCATTCCTCTGTTCGCGACCGACGAGAACCGCGTCGTCGAGTTGACCGAGCGGGGCGGGCTGAAGCGCAGCGACGCTATCGACGCACGCATCCGCCAGGAGGGCAGCAAGTGTGTCACCGCGGATGGGGTCGCGGATGATTTCGAGGGGCTGCTGTACATCATGTACCAGCTGGATGGCGATGGGACCGACCCAGCGGACCTCGTCCCGCGCTATATCGGGAAGGCCGAGGCCTACGGCAAGAAGAACGCACAGAGTGCGAACTTCGAGGAGATCGCCAAAGAGAGGGACGCCACCCGAGCGTTCGCCCGGTGGGGCGACGGCGACTACTGGCACATGGGGGAACTCTCGAACACCGTGTTCGGACGTGGGGAGAAGAAGCTGAGCTGGGCCAGCGAGCTGTTCGAGCAGGGTACCCATCAGCTAGAGGACCAGACCTACCTGTGGGTCCGGGCTTGGGGCCCAGAGACGTCTCCCGGGCCGTATGGCTACCCGGCGACGTTGGCCGAGGTCGAGCCGCTACTGGTCGGGTTGGCGTATGCGGCTGCACCAGGGCAGCTGTTGAACCACAATGAAGTGCCCGACGACGCACCGGCGAACCGGCGTGAGTACACGTTTGAGCCAGCCGAGGAGTGAGCTTGGACCGAGAGAAGTAGCGTACTACACAAAGGCCAAGGTCTGACAGACCTAAGTTTGAATATCAACTGACAAATAACCAATGATATGAGAACGGTCAGCTCCGATTACTGTCCAGAGTGTGGTTCCGATGAAGGGTTGATTCTAAAAGAGCCAACGGAGGATGTTGAGTGGGTACAGTGCGAAAATTGTGGAGAAACCTTCAAAATGTGAATTAAATGGGGAAAGAGAATTCTGACACAGACTCTCCAGAGATAGGAGAATTCAAATCACTCAAGAGTTCCCTCGATGAGATTCGTAGACGCTATGATGATGAAGAGGGCCGAAGGTCTGCTATCGATACGAAAATAAGTGGCCTTCTAGCATTGAATTCTCTACTCCTTACCGTGGTTGCTACTCTGCCGGATTTCGGTGATGGCTATAGTAAGTTTTGGGCTCAGATACTCCTGTTACTCTCAGCCCTGTTATCGTACTCTGGGATCGTTTTTGGACATCGGCTCTGGGGAAAGTATTCCCGACCGCTTCAACATCCTGGGCAAATATATTCGAAAGTGCAAAAGAGTGAATCCGAGTTCGATGAGGATTTTCTAGAACTGTACACTAACTCTTCAAAAAAGAATGAGCGTATCAACGACTGTAAGAGAAGGTTCTTGACAGTTAATTTTCTCGTGACTGGCTCGGCTATCTGTGTAATTCTGGTAGGGAGTGTACTGTAAGTAGTGGGATTGCTTACAACTGCTCATTGTACCAGGCCTGCGTCTCGCCGATGGCCAATCCCTCGGTCGGTATCTCGACTGTCACGCCGCTGTCCTCGATCCTCGGGAGGAGTTCCTCGTAGTAGTCCTTCCCCGCATGCAAGACGAGCGTCACGTCCTCCGAGAGCAGTCCGTGCTCGGCCAGCTGGGCGGCCACCTGATCGGCCCACTCTCGTTTCCGTGCGACCGGAGCGCCCGATAGTGTCTCGTCGTACGGTTCGATGGACGGGCCGTCAGGCGCTAGCAGGCCGTGTTTGGCCGAGAGAATCCACCAGTCGTCGTGGTACTGTTCAGCGTAGGCCCGCATCTTCCGGAAGTACGAGGAGGTGTAGAGGGCCTTCGGTGGGGCTGGCTGGTCCTGTTTGGTCTTGACGCAACTGACGAGGCCGATCTCCTGTGACATAGACGCTGGGCGCACGATGGTCACGCCTCCAAGGCGCTCACAGCTTCGTCAATTACCATCTGTGTTTCTGGAGACGGCTGTGACAAAGCTGTTTGGGCACCGACACCCCCAATCCAGACTCCAGTGAGTCAGCGGCACCGCGCAATCCGGTGTCTCTCAGACATCCTCGAACCATGCCACTGTGTCGTCGTAGAACGCCTGCAGCGTGTCTTGCTGAAACTGACCAAGATAACAGAGTGGATGCCGTTGTTCCTGCCCGTTCGAATCGCGAAGGAACCGGCTTGGCTCATTGAGCCCACTCTCCTGCAGGAAGGCGGGCTCGTCGAAGACGATATGATAGCCGCCGAACGCACCCAGTTCGCCGGCTTTCTCGAACGAGAGACAAGAGAAGCCGCCATGTTGGAAATCTGTTCGCAATCCGCGGAGAAAGCCCAGTTTCCGGCCATAGTATGACTTGGTCGTCCCGCCCGATGCTGGCGTGAAATCACCCTGTGTGAGTGTATATTGGGAGGCTGTCTGGCGATTGAAGAGGACCCGAACTGTCTCGTTGAACGAATACAGTGACGAGAGATAGTTGTGCAGCAGCCGGAGCACTTCGAAGGCTTCCTCTTGCCGGTTCGATTGGTGGCACAGAAAGATCGGGTTCGTGGCCAGATCGCCATCGATGTACTCGTCGAGCTCGTAGTAGTTCTGGTCGACCGTCCGTTTGGCAGCGCTCAGTCGCGTCCGATCCGTGTCACTGAGTCGGCGATCTGGAGAGACAGTCGCCTCCGCAAGCGTCTGTAGCTGGTACGCAAAATCCGGATCGTCGGCCGCCACGAGTCTATTCGTCTGGGTCGTCGTCGAACTGGACAGCGAGCAGCGCCTGTTCGGCTGTTTCGATATCGCCGCCTGCAGATTCTGCGACCTGCTCGGCTGTCGGTGCTTGTCTGCGCTGTCCCATGATAGCTGAGTATAACAGGGCCACTGGTATAAGCCTAATCCTGCATTCGGCAGGGTCACAGGTGTTGTGATGGTGTATTGGGCGGTCACGAGGATGTCCCCGTGTTGTCTACTGTCGCTTGTTCTTGCCAACGCGGGACGGTTCCCGCCTGCTGCAGCTACGGAGCCAGGCGTCGACGTCGGCAGGGCACGTGCCGACGTGTCCACACACCACTGTTTCCGCTGCTAATTCCCTATCGTCACACGGCACACCCGTCGGCAGCTGTCACAACGGGGGTGACTCCGCCTGTGGCGGCCGCATCACCATCCAGGAGGTCCAAGCCGAGATAGCGTTTCTCGAGCAGTGCCTCCGCCGTTGCCATCGACATCGCCAGTATCTCCGTCGCCGATTGCTCCCGGCCGACCTGCCGTGACTTCACCCGCAAATGGTCCCCACCCAACTCTTGCAATTTGGACCACACCCGCTTCACCGTCTGTCCATGCGGCTGCTTTCCCAACTCCGCGGTCAACGCCGTCCTCACATCCGATTTCGTGAAGAAGACCCCGGAGCCATCCACGCGTTCAGTGCCGAACTCCGGCCAGCGCTTGGCCACCTTCACCGCCCGGTAGGTGTTCTGGCGATTACTCCGTTCGACGAAGATCTCCTTGACCGTCGTCTCGCGGCAGTTCGCGAAAAAATCGAGCGGCGAGGAGCTGGGTTCGACACCCTCCGGCAGACTCTCCACGTCTTCCTGCTGGTCGGCGTCGGCTTCCAGCTGTTGTGCTTTCGCCACGGCACTCCTGGCGATGTCCCGGGTCTCGTCGTGCTCTTCCTCCAACTCCTCAAGCCGACTGTCGTTGGCCTCCGCCTTTCCACTCGCCGTGGTCGCGATATCGTGGGTCCGTTCGACCTCGTTTTCGAGCTCGTCGACGCGCTCCCGAAGCTGCTCGCGCTCCTGGACAAGCGACTCTAACAACGTCGCGACCACAGGGTCGACGTCACGGTCGCTGAGCCGGGCCAGGAGCGCCTCGCAGTCCGGGCCGGTCCCATCGCCCGTCTCGATATCCATTCCGAGTGCGGCCGCCACAGCGGAGTCTCGGTCATCGAACTGTGCGTCGTCGGCGTGGGAGTACTGGTCGGTCATCCCTGAGACCCACTCCCGGAATCGAACCGGGCCACCCCGACCACGGCGTGGGCTGGCCGCGGATTGCCCGCGGCGTCACTGATCAGGTCACCTGGCGGCCGCTACCCATCGCCGTCTTTCGAGGGCTGGATGTTCCGACACCGGTCGCCGTACTCCGCCTCGTACTGCGCCAGCAGGTACTCGAACTCCCGGGCAGCGGCTGCTGCCGTCGCGCCCCGGGCGGTGATCGTGATCGTATCCTCGTCTCTGGTGCCGGTCCCACGCTTGAGCCGGGCTTCGACGCTGGCGCCGACGTCCGTGTGCTCGATCCGTTCGGTCTCGGGTGGGGCCCCGAGCGTGGCCTCGTGACTGTCGCGCTGTGCCTCGTCGGCGGGGGAGTTGTTATCGGGCATCCCTGAGACCCACCCCCGGAATCGAACCGGGCGCCACCGACCACGGGGCGGGCTGGCCGCGGAGTGGCCGCGGCATCGGTCTTCAAGTTTCGGCTCACTCGGCCTCGCGAATCACCTCCCGGGCCTCGATGCGGACGGCGCTCGCGTAGGGGCCCTGCTGGTACTGCTCGTATAGGGCGGCCACGCGATGGAACTCCCCACACCACTCTGTGTAGTGGGTGAGCCCGCCGACCGCGTAGCACAGGCGCCACTCCTCGGCGTCCATCACCGGGCACCTCCGAACGCCGGCGCCGGGGCGACGTCGACGGTGGGTACGTGGTAGGTAGCGATGTCGTCGGCTCGCTGGACCGCCTGGACCACCGTCGCCGGCTCGCCATAGTGCAGCCGCTGGATAGACTCCCGAGCGAGGTCGGCCAGGAGTGCCGTTTCGAGCGGGCCATCGGCCGCCAGCACGAGCAGATGGGGCCGACACTCCAGGGCCGAACAGACGACCACATCACCGGCGGTGATCATCACCGCCACCTCCCGAATGTCGCCCGACAAAGTTTATTACGAATCCTCACAGACCGGGATAATGGGACGTGATCCCGTGCCCACAATTTCCCTCTGACAGCCCCCCACCAGGGGTCACCGTCCCGTGTGTCGTCGGCCGGGTGCTGGTCACATCCGGCCACTCGTCGACGTGGCGAGCGCCAGCAAAGTTCTCCAACGTGGGTGACAACACGACGCCGATGCCAGTCTCCACCCCAGCCACTGCGTGGGTACTGGTCACCGCGTACTGTGTGCCCGACCAACCGCTGGTGGGAGTGAGGTCGCCCGCCGTCCCTGTCAGTCAGAAAGACTATACTGCCGTGCCAGTCAAGACGAATGCAGGCACGATTGTGGCTGTCAGAGGCACTTCGTGGGCCGGCACTTCGTGACCGGCCCCGTTTTGCAGCGTCGCTACTGTTGGCACTACATCGGGGCATGCGAATGGCCCGCGCCCGGAATCGAACCGGGCGACGCCGACCACGGCGCGGGCTCGGGGCTACTCGATGGGTGTGGCGGGCAGCATCTCGGGCAGGTCCAGTTCCTCGACGAGGCGGCCGTGGGCCGCCAGACACTCTCGGGCTGTGTCGGTGAGTTCGTAGGCGGTCTTGCGGTCGGTGATCGGCCGGCGTGTGACCAGGCCGGTCTCGTCGAGGTGGCCGAGGTTGGTGTACACTCTGGAGCGGTTGACGTCGTCGGGATAGCGGGCCTCGAGCCACTCGTGCAAGGCCGCGCCGTAGGCGTCCTGCCCGAGGCGGGCGTGGGTGGCGATGCCCAACAGGAGGTCCCGCTGGAAGCCCGTGCAGTCGTACCACTGGTCTGGCGGGCGATGCATCTCTTCGTGGGTGGGGTCGGTCTCGGTCATGGGTAGCGGGGGCGACGGGTTCGTTTCGTCGCCTATACTGCAAATTATAGCTGAGTCATTATAATAGTTACCGTCTGGAAACTAATAAACGGCTGTAGACTCAGTCAGTCTTCCGATGCTAATTTTTGTTTGCGAAAGCTACGGTCACTAAGATGGGAGATAGAGGTCGTAAAAAGACCGTGTCTGATCTCGATATACTGCGGGAATTTGCATTAGAAGAGGCTCCATTTATGCACCCGACAGAGCTGACTGATACCCTGGATATGTCTCGACAAGGTGTCTACAAGCGGCTCGTCCAACTGGAAGAGGATGGATTACTGGACAGTAAGAAAGCTGCCGATACTCGGAATTGGTGGCTCACTGACGATGGACGACGCTATATCTCGGAAAACTCCTGATCCTCTTCGCGCCACCAGCCAACCATACGCTGTGTCGGCTTCTTTCTGAAAACCTCGCCTTCCTCCTCTAAGGTACAGAGGCGTTTGTGTATCGCTGTCCGGGTAATTGGGAGAATATCCTCTAACTCGCTGGCAGTGACAAATGGCCCCTCGATTTCATCGAATGCCGCCAGCAGTTCTTCATCGGAAACTTGCTGATTCCCGTGGTTGGCACACATCTGTAGTGCCAGTATTTAGTTGCCGTACGACAATAAATTTATGGTGGTGGAAATACAATGTATAGAATAGGAACCAACGTGCTGTCGGGTGATTTCGTCGCTTTAGGAAATCGCCCCGGTGCTGGAACACCGAAGCGCGTGGTTCCAGTCAGAACCAATGGCAACTACGCAGTGCACCGACAGTAAAGCTGTCGGCACGGTGGATGCACAGGCACAGGACACTGGTCGCTCGGTCGTCGACATCGTCACCGCAGACCTGCGGTTGACCGACTGGAACGTGTACCGGACCGTTTCTGAGTGCTCCGAGGACACGATTCACCGGCTCCAAGCATGACCGAGCTCTCCGTCGCTGATGCGAAGGGGTTCGTGTACGAGCCCGTTCGTGGCCCGAAGCGGAAGATTGAGTTCGAGCCCAGGTCAGATGGGACCTTTGAACGGGTCGAGGCGGTCTGGAACGGATGTCGATGGCGCGTGACTGGACGTGAGGTCGTGAAATCGATACGCCGTATCTGAGCTGCGGTTTGTTTTCTCTGGTTTGCTCAAGCGTCGCTGTTTGGATAGTTTCGCGCGCCTTAACCAACATTGAACCGAATACACCCGCCTTGTTGGTTAAACAGCTACTCGACCGACCTCCCACTCTGCGGTCCCATCTTCGGCGGTTGCGGTCTGCACGACCATCCCGATCGAGCGCCCGAGTGCCGGATGGGTGAAAGCCCGGGAACGCAACGAAGTGAGTACCCCGGAACACAGCGACCAACGAGAGCGTCCTCGTTCCGGCGAGGGAGGGCGCGAGTGAGGGTTCTATAACAAAGTCAACTCTATAGCGCACCCGAGATTTACGAAACCAGTCTTATTTATCGACTGTCTGAGGTCCATAGTAGATATCCCGCACGTGTTCGTCTGAAACGCAGGACATAGATGGTCCCCTGGCCGTGTTCGTAGATGCTTCAACCCCACGAGGGTTCGTCTGAAACGAATTCCACATCACGTTTGTCCAAACTGCAATGATGGCTTCAACCCTACAAGGGTTCGTCTGAAACCATATTGCGCTGGGTATCCTTCGAGACTCGATTAGCGCTTCAACCCTACAAGGGTTCGTCTGAAACACTATCCAGAATCCATGCATCGAGAGCACGTTCCAAGCTTCAACCCTACAAGGGTTCGTCTGAAACTGGTGCGACGACTGCCAAAAGATAATCCCACACGGGGCTTCAACCCTACAAGGGTTCGTCTGAAACCCGGGAGCCTCAAAGAGGCCCAAGAACAGAAGTACGGCTTCAACCCTACAAGGGTTCGTCTGAAACTCGAGGACGTCGACGACGAGCTTGTCCAGGCGACGGCTTCAACCCTACAAGGGTTCGTCTGAAACAACCGAGTACGCCTATCGGGTTGTCGACGGCGTGGGGCTTCAACCCTACAAGGGTTCGTCTGAAACCGGAAGATGCGCACGCCGCGTGGCGACCTCACCGAGCTTCAACCCTACAAGGGTTCGTCTGAAACGCACATGGGCCGGTCGTGAGGCCTCCGGTGGATAATGCTTCAACCCTACAAGGGTTCGTCTGAAACCCGTTTTCCGAGTGGTTTGGTACGTGTTGATGCTCGCTTCAACCCTACAAGGGTTCGTCTGAAACGGTCGTCCCAGCCGCTGCCGCGACTCCATGACTCGCTTCAACCCTACAAGGGTTCGTCTGAAACCAGTGTCTTCGTATCCGTCTGTGGTTATCTTGACCCGCTTCAACCCTACAAGGGTTCGTCTGAAACGCGGCTGATTGACGCGGACAAGCTGGTGGTCAACGCTTCAACCCTACAAGGGTTCGTCTGAAACAAAATACACACCGCTCCGCTGCCGCAGACTCCAGATGCTTCAACCCTACAAGGGTTCGTCTGAAACGCGTTGAGCGTCGTCTCGCCCGTCACACCGAGCGCTTCAACCCTACAAGGGTTCGTCTGAAACAACCAGTGACCTTCCCGTTGAAGCCGGCGACGACGTGCTTCAACCCTACAAGGGTTCGTCTGAAACTACCTGTGTCTCGAAGCCGCCGATAGTCTCGGGGATGCTTCAACCCTACAAGGGTTCGTCTGAAACCACCAAACCATCCAGTCGGCCCATGACGACCTGCCGGCTTCAACCCTACAAGGGTTCGTCTGAAACCCCATGATAATGTTCGTCAATTTATCGCTTGACATTTGCTTCAACCCTACAAGGGTTCGTCTGAAACGCCCTGACCTTTATGGGTAGTGACGGCCTACCACGGCTTCAACCCTACAAGGGTTCGTCTGAAACTGGTGACGACGGCGATACCGTCTGGGGCAGCGACTCGCTTCAACCCTACAAGGGTTCGTCTGAAACTAGTCAGTCACGACCCGTCCAACTCATAGCCGGGGCTTCAACCCTACAAGGGTTCGTCTGAAACCAGCCTTTCACTTAACCGCGAGCCGACGCCGGAGCGGCTTCAACCCTACAAGGGTTCGTCTGAAACCCGCATCGCCTCGTTCGCAAAAGCGTGATTGAACACGCTTCAACCCTACAAGGGTTCGTCTGAAACAAAGTCGCCGCGCCCGAACGGCTGGTCCGTCGAGTGCTTCAACCCTACAAGGGTTCGTCTGAAACTCTTCGTCGTATGCGTCGGCCCGAGCCAACATCTGCTTCAACCCTACAAGGGTTCGTCTGAAACCTGGTCGGTCCACTCAGACTTAGATTCGTTCAGCGAGCTTCAACCCTACAAGGGTTCGTCTGAAACTCGATATCTCCGAGCCCGGTCTCGTCCTCCAGCTCGCTTCAACCCTACAAGGGTTCGTCTGAAACAACAGCCCGATGTTGTTCTCGATGACCGCGTCGCGCTTCAACCCTACAAGGGTTCGTCTGAAACCCGCTGGTGTTGCCGATAACCGTCGTGAACGTCTGGCTTCAACCCTACAAGGGTTCGTCTGAAACGCGGTCCTCCGGCGCGATGATTTCGTCTTTGTGCTTCAACCCTACAAGGGTTCGTCTGAAACGAGCGTCTCACTGCCGACGGAATTCCCGTTCAGGTAGCTTCAACCCTACAAGGGTTCGTCTGAAACTTTGTGGCCGAGTATACGGCACCGAACCAACCCGGCTTCAACCCTACAAGGGTTCGTCTGAAACATCGGGTACTCCGGGGTCGGGGTGGACTCCGGTAATGCTTCAACCCTACAAGGGTTCGTCTGAAACGCGAGGGGAATATGACGGTCTCGGGCGACCCCGGAGCGCTTCAACCCTACAAGGGTTCGTCTGAAACGTACTGTCCACGGCGGCGTCGGTGTTGCCACGGACGCTTCAACCCTACAAGGGTTCGTCTGAAACACGTCCCGCGCCCGATTCGGACCTGTCCGTCAAACGTGCTTCAACCCTACAAGGGTTCGTCTGAAACATACTTGACGTCCTCGTCACCGAGGCAAACAACGAGCTTCAACCCTACAAGGGTTCGTCTGAAACTTGTAGCCCCACAGATGCCCACGCGACGGGATGCGGCTTCAACCCTACAAGGGTTCGTCTGAAACATCGATATAACACTGGCTTCGGATGACCAGGTCTTCGCTTCAACCCTACAAGGGTTCGTCTGAAACGTTCCCGCCTTTCTGGCCACGCTCGACGGGCTCGGTGCTTCAACCCTACAAGGGTTCGTCTGAAACGAAGTTGCCGATGCCACCACCGAACTGCTCAACGGGCGCTTCAACCCTACAAGGGTTCGTCTGAAACATCTCGTCCGTCTCCCGGCCGAGGTAGTTGTCGCGGCTTCAACCCTACAAGGGTTCGTCTGAAACACGGTAGCAACAGCGTTCAACATTTGAATATCGGTGGCTTCAACCCTACAAGGGTTCGTCTGAAACAGCCTGTCGACGACGTAACCCGGGTTCACGAGGTCGGCTTCAACCCTACAAGGGTTCGTCTGAAACGCTCATCGCTTCCTCCGTTTGTATTCGGTTGCTTTCGCTTCAACCCTACAAGGGTTCGTCTGAAACACGTAAGCGCTGCATACGGCTAAAACGTTGCTCCGGCTTCAACCCTACAAGGGTTCGTCTGAAACACTCCCACGACGGTCGATGGTGATATTGAGTCGGGTGCTTCAACCCTACAAGGGTTCGTCTGAAACTCGGGTTAGCGTGAGCATATGTTATATTTTCACCCGCTTCAACCCTACAAGGGTTCGTCTGAAACCCAGTCCAGAAGCAGCGGGAGCGACAGACCCGACAGCGGCTTCAACCCTACAAGGGTTCGTCTGAAACGGAGCGCGGTACCAACCGCGACCTTCTCGCCGTCCTCGCTTCAACCCTACAAGGGTTCGTCTGAAACTACCAACACGGGACGTTTCCATCAGGTCCGTCCGCATGCTTCAACCCTACAAGGGTTCGTCTGAAACGGGAGCCGCCGCCCTGAACGACCACAGACGACCCCTGCTTCAACCCTACAAGGGTTCGTCTGAAACCATACGTCTCCAGCGCCTCGCCTTCGATTTCGAGGCTTCAACCCTACAAGGGTTCGTCTGAAACGCGCAGACGAGACCGACCGCTGTCGTCGCAGTTCCGCTTCAACCCTACAAGGGTTCGTCTGAAACGTCCCCACCGAAGCTGTCGACGTCGTGCCACCGCATGCTTCAACCCTACAAGGGTTCGTCTGAAACTGTTCTCGGATATCGGGGGTGTTGGTTCGTGGCTAGCTTCAACCCTACAAGGGTTCGTCTGAAACACTATTTTGTCTTGGACTCGTGATACACGGCTCAGGCTTCAACCCTACAAGGGTTCGTCTGAAACCGTCTTCTCGGCGATACGCGGCGGCTCGTTTGCGCTGCTTCAACCCTACAAGGGTTCGTCTGAAACTACCTCAAAATCATCAACGTCGACCTGACCGACGCGCTTCAACCCTACAAGGGTTCGTCTGAAACACCGTGGTCGCGGTCGTCATGAACCGCATGAGCCTCGCTTCAACCCTACAAGGGTTCGTCTGAAACGATCCGCTCTCGCTGAGCCTCGATCATGAGATGCTCCGGCTTCAACCCTACAAGGGTTCGTCTGAAACGAGTACGGTCGCCGGCGCCGGGAGCCCTTTCGGCGCTTCAACCCTACAAGGGTTCGTCTGAAACACGGCCACGGGTCACTGGGGATGTTGGGCCACGAGCTTCAACCCTACAAGGGTTCGTCTGAAACGGCGCTCGCGGAGCTAGGCGGCGTGGTCGATATCGAGGCTTCAACCCTACAAGGGTTCGTCTGAAACGATATCTGCGCTCCATGTCCCGTCTCCGTTGTCGGTGCTTCAACCCTACAAGGGTTCGTCTGAAACCCGCGCTCTGGTCGTTGTAGATAGCGTTCGTGTTGCTTCAACCCTACAAGGGTTCGTCTGAAACGCAAGAGGCAATCACGGCCCGCCGGGAGGACTGACTGCTTCAACCCTACAAGGGTTCGTCTGAAACGGGTCGTTCCGGCCCGATTCGCTCCACTGGTCGGGGCTTCAACCCTACAAGGGTTCGTCTGAAACGCCAACACGGGACGTTTCCATCAGGTCCGTTCGCATGCTTCAACCCTACAAGGGTTCGTCTGAAACAAGTTGCCGATGCCACCACCGAACTGCTCAACGGGCGCTTCAACCCTACAAGGGTTCGTCTGAAACAGTCGGCCGCGGCCTCGCGTGGGAGCGCTTGCTCAAGGCTTCAACCCTACAAGGGTTCGTCTGAAACGTGGTTTTTGTGCAACCGAACTCGTCGGCCATTTCCTGCTTCAACCCTACAAGGGTTCGTCTGAAACCCACTGGTAGCTGATGACCAGCGACTGGCCGTCTGGCTTCAACCCTACAAGGGTTCGTCTGAAACCGCCGCAGTGTTCGCACTCCCATGCCGGTGGGTCGCTTCAACCCTACAAGGGTTCGTCTGAAACTTCAGCAGAGACAGCGGCTCCGGGGGCGTGTCCGCAGCTTCAACCCTACAAGGGTTCGTCTGAAACGGCCACGGAAGTAATCCACAGGTTCACTGGCCAATCGCTTCAACCCTACAAGGGTTCGTCTGAAACTCCTCGTTCTCCTCAGAGTCGGCAGTCTGCTTCAGCTTCAACCCTACAAGGGTTCGTCTGAAACTGCAAGCTCTGAACTCCGACAGGACCGACAGGACAGCTTCAACCCTACAAGGGTTCGTCTGAAACTCTCTTCTCTAAGTTTTTCTGGAGTGTCAGAGCGGACGCTTCAACCCTACAAGGGTTCGTCTGAAACGAGCGTATCTCAGACGCCTACCAACAGGTCAGTCTGCTTCAACCCTACAAGGGTTCGTCTGAAACCGCGGCGTCTCACCGCGCGCATGGTCCGCTCGCTTGCTTCAACCCTACAAGGGTTCGTCTGAAACCCGACTGCCGGGGTCCGCCGACGGGTGGTAAATGTGCTTCAACCCTACAAGGGTTCGTCTGAAACGAGATTATGACCGACGGCGGACAGATGCAAAAACCAGCTTCAACCCTACAAGGGTTCGTCTGAAACGTCAGGCAGCGTAAACGAGTGGTCATGCAACCAGTCGCTTCAACCCTACAAGGGTTCGTCTGAAACGGGTGGCGAGTACGTACACCGTCGAAGTCGGGTAGGCTTCAACCCTACAAGGGTTCGTCTGAAACTAGGTTTGCGGGTCGGCCTGTGGGACCAACTGAGCGCTTCAACCCTACAAGGGTTCGTCTGAAACGGACGACGCAATCGTGTTGCCTAAGGTCGCTTCGTCGGGCTTCAACCCTACAAGGGTTCGTCTGAAACCGCGTTTCGTGGAGATATCGTTGCCCGGCTTCTGGCTTCAACCCTACAAGGGTTCGTCTGAAACGACGTAGCCGAGGATGGCCGCGAGGATGAGTGCGCTTCAACCCTACAAGGGTTCGTCTGAAACATTCTTGCGGACCTTGAGGCAGTCGGGATTCCGATGGCTTCAACCCTACAAGGGTTCGTCTGAAACCGACGCCTACGCGAAGGTGCGGGCGATGCACCGGGAGCTTCAACCCTACAAGGGTTCGTCTGAAACAGATGACCGCGCCCGCAGTCATGCCGACCAACAAGCTTCAACCCTACAAGGGTTCGTCTGAAACCATGCCCAACATACGGGCTATAGGCATGCTAACGGCGGGTCACAGTAAAGCCCTTCCGTCGACCATCAATAGTGCGTGTTCCCCAGGGGGGTTGATGGAATCCGACTATAGAAACCGTTGATTCTCCGTTGGGTCTTCCCCATAGACGGTTCGATTGAGTAGCGTATCAGAAGACAGCTCGTAGATGATTGTTGATTCACCGGGTTTCAGCAAATCATCGATCTCGTTTTTGAGCTTGGACAAATCGCCCTCTGAAATTTCCCCTTCAAGAACCGAGTTCTGTACGTGAGTTAGATACCGCCGGCCGATTTTGAGGGCTTTCTGCGTTCTGTCGGCTTCCAGGTCATAGACCATCACAACGTACATTTCACCACCACCGTTGGAACGGATCGTATTCTTCACCGGTGAGCAAGTGTTTTTTCAGCTTGTATGCCTCGAGCCGCATCAGATACTGGTAACTCACCTTTCGGTTGAGCGTCGGATGTTCAACAGTACGCTCAAGCGTCTCTTCGAACGCCTTTGTGTACGTTTTCCGCCCAGATTCGTTCAGTAAACACGAGCCGAGCTCCGTCTCGAAATCGGTATCCGAAATCTGGTTTCGGTTTACCAGCCGGAACAGGACACGGTCGGCAAGGACGGGTTTGAACAGGTCGGCGAGATCGAGCGATAGCGAGTAGCGCCGCTCGCCCGGCTCGTGGAGGTAGCTAATCGTCGGGTCGAGTGCAGTAGCACGGATTGCCGAGACGCAGTTCGCATAGACCAGCGAATTACCGAACGAAATGAGGCTGTTAATCTCGTTGGGCGGTGGGTTGTACTCTCGCTGGCTCAGCTGAAACTCGCTTGGGAGAATCTCATTAAAACTCCGGTAGTATGCCTTTCTCGCAGTGGCTTCGGTTCCCAGTAACTCATCGACGGGCAACTCCTTATCAACGCGTGCGGCCGCAGCTTCGAGCTCCTCGATAATGTCGTCGAGATCGTGATCGCGGCCGTTGTAATAGACCACGTTCGTCCGCATATTGTGAATGCTGCCCCGCACAATTGCCGCGGCGAGTTGCCGTCGGTGCTGGCTATCCTCGTAGGCCCGGACCTGATTGACGACTGTCTTCCCCGATGTTTGTCCGCGTTTCGGCATCACCGACCCCGAGTAGTAATCCTCCCAGCCGAACACGTGGAGTGCGACCGTGCGGTCGTTGAGAAACGACATCAGCCGCGTGTTGAAATCGATCTGGCCGTGAAGGAAGAACGCCTCGGCGTTCTCGATTGGGATGTACTGCTTTTCTCCACCATCGTCGGGGACGAGCCTGAGCGTGTCGTCGCTGCGTTCGAGTCGGCCGTCGGAAAAGACGTGGTAATTTCGATCCATTGTTAACACCAACAGAAGTCGTGGTACGCACACGAATCGCAGAACGGTTTCTCCTCTGCCGGCGGCGGCGAGGACTGGCTGACAATCTCATGGATGCCACCAATCGCGGTTTCGACCTTGTCCTTTCGCTCCGCTGTAAGTACAACCGGCTCGCGTTTTCGCTCCCGTGGGTGAGCCAAGACGCCGTCTCGCTGGATATCGGCGACGCGGTCGAGATACCAGAGGTAGTACGACAGCTGCATCTCGGCCGGTTCGGTGAGAGTCGAGGAGGGTTTGACCTCAACGACGCGGCCGTCGTCTAGCAAATCAAGTGATATCATTCCGAGATTGAGGTTCTCGCGTTTGTCACTGTAGGCCGTCTCGTCGACGCGGGTGCCACGGACAACAGTAGCGTTCTCACGGTCGATTTCGAGGTTTCGACTTTCGAACCAGAGTTCGCGTTCGCAGACGTAGTAGTACTGGACCATCACGCCAGTCACGCGAAACGGCTCGTCGACCGGCTCACCGCGAGCGGTTGCGAGGAGGCGGTCGACTGGATCAGCGGCAGTCATAAAATCCGCCTCTCAGCAGTGCTATCCGGGATTACGAATCCTGTATTCTCATCGAAATACTCACTCAATCCATGTTTACGAACATCAAGACATAGCACGTCCGTGTCAGAGTGGACTGGATTCAGCTGACCGAGCTTGTCTCTTTTATCAGACTCGCCGTGGTAGATAGGAATCGACACACGCGTCTCCTTGAGTTCATCCATCAGCCGACGGACGCGGTCGAACTCATAGAGGTTCCACGCTTCGCGTACCTGTTCTACCTGCTCCCGTTCGGCTACGGTTCGACAGATGATAATGTCCACTGCATTACGCTGATCGATCAGTGATAGCTCTCCGAGTTTGTCTCCGCGGACGTCGTCGACATACTCAGCGTACTCCTGTTTGCCGACATTCTTGTCTGTGTGTAGTGTTTTGTAGTATTCCCTGACTGCTGTACGGGCCACAGCGGTCTCGGAGAGTGGTTCATCTTCTTCACGAACTGCATCGAGGGTTTCCGCCGCGACAGGAAGAAGTGTCGCTCCTCGGTTGTAGACCGCTTCTGCAGGCGTCTTTTGCTGCTCCTCTGGTACGTCAAGCCACCAGACAATGACGCGTCCCTGTTCTCGCTCGAACGACCGGTTACAGCGACCGGCTGCCTGAACGATACTGTCGATTGGGGCCAGATCACGGTAGACACGGTCGAAGCTAATATCGACACCAGCTTCGATCAGCTGTGTCGAGACCGTGATGAGGCCATGTCCGTCGTCGGTGAGTTCCTTTGCGGTTTCAATCAGTTTGAGACGATCCACAGGACGGAGTCGTGTCGAGAGGTGGAGCACCGACCGGTCGCTCCGCTCTTCGACTCGGCTCGCAAGCGTCTTCGGATTGATGTCAGCTGTCGTTTCGACTTTGCTGAGTTCGTCAGCGTAGATATCTCCGACACTGGGTAGCAAGTCCGCATTGTCGGTGAGTTCGTCAAAGAGGGCCCGGGCACTATCGATTGTGTTACAGACTGCAAGCGTTGACCCACCGGAATCAACTGCAGTTAGCAGTTCTATTCCCGCATCGGCGTATGATTTCGGGGTTTCTTGCGTTTCGATATACCTCTCGGTCGACTCATCGAGTTCGTACTGTACGCGCTCGGTCGCCTCAAAGTAGACATCAGGATCGTTGACGAGCTCAGTCACGTCCTCTCCTCTCTCGGTTGCTTCATCGAACAGCTGTGGCTGAGTTGCGGTCATAGCAATAACCGTTGCGCCGTACTGTTCGGTCAGTATTGCAACGAGCCGGGGGACGAGCTTCCACCAGTCGAGTGGCAAGCTCTGTGGCTCATCAAGGATGACCACGCTATTTCGGAGAGCGGGAATCTTCATCGACTGCTTGTTAGCTGGCCCAGCAAGACTCTCGAACAACTGCACGAACGTCGTGACTGTGAGGCCGGCCCGCCAACTTTCGGCGAGCATCCCGGCGACATCGTCGTTCTTGTCCGCATCGTCAGCGTCTATATCGTCGTCGACGATCTTGGTTTCTGAAAGGTGGTGGTGAGCACTAAGTAATCGTCCGAATGTGTCAGCCTCGTAGATGTCTTCAACCTCATCGACGACCTGATCGATGATACTGGTAAACGGAAGTGCGTAGACGACCCTCTCGCCATCAAGTTCGTCACGAACCGTCTGTGCGGCCGACAACCCGGAGAGCGTCTTTCCCATTCCCGTTGGCAGGGTAAGTGTCGCTACGCCCCCGCCAGCTTCGGCAAACTCTTTCGCGTTCTCTACGACAGCGGACCGTGCACGTGAACGATAGTGGTTGAGTCGTTCCGTTCTAGAACCGTCCGAGTCAGCGGGCGAAGACGCTTCGAGTTCTGCCACGTATTCGTCCAACACCTGGAACGACGGCTGCTTTGCTTCGTAGGTCGAATCCGAGTCAGTCTCCTCACTACGACTTGCTGCACTCGTCTTGTCTGCAAGCACAAGCGATCCCCATATTTCGAGGGCTAGTCCATAACAAGACTCTGACAACGACTCTCGATTGATTGTCGTTCCACTCTCCGTGGCAACAGCACCGGCGATTTCATCGAGGAGGTCTTTGTATGAGTGGCGAAATCCGTCCCACGAACCATCGCTATCAGTGGCATCATCGAAAATATCGGCCGCCAGCTCCGAAACGTGTTCTTCGATATCGTTGAGCTGCATAGCGATTGCTGCCTGTAGCTGTTCATCGTTGGTCTGTGCCCCTCCACTTGAGTTCTCTGAGTTGTACGCACGATTATAGATGTACTGCGTCACATCGGGAAGTTGCCCATGATGTTTGGCGACTGCGACGAAGCCAGCCAGACAGGTCTCTGTTTCAAACCCCTGTGCGTCGAGGGCATAGTACCCACCGAACGACCCGATTGGGGCATGATATCGACACGGCTTGTGCTCGGGTTCGGTGCCATGTCTAAGGTACTCCTGAAAGAAGGTCGTTGCTTTCCCGAAGTCGTGAACGTAGGCGAGCGTCTCAACGACCTGCTGTAGCGACTCATCATCAGATGTTGTCGCTTCATCGGGAACGATTTCGCTGGCCCGTCGGGCAACATCATCCAGATGATTGTGAAGATAAACACCCTCGTAGCCGTCTTCGGGTGGATGAGAGTATACAGGCATCAAACAAACACCACGGTTCGACCGTCGACACTGACTGCTGTCGTGTCTCGCACCTCAAGCGAATCAGCGTCGGGATTGTAGGCGTAGTTTGTGAATCCCGTTGTCGTACGACCACCGGCATCAGAATCCATGAACGCGGGTGACTCCTCAATCTGACAGCGTGTTCCTGAATCCAGAACGATATTGTCAACGGCATTCGGGACAGCTGAATCAATTTCCACAGTATCGGTCTGTGGTCCGTCCCCAACATCGAATTCACCGTGATACTCGATGTCAGCGAGATGCTCCGAAAGGCCAAGACTCGGGACGTAGTGCGATTCGCCTGCGGCGAGCGTCTCGCGCAGTCCGGTATACCACTGCTCGTTGGCAAGTGCGACATCGATTCGATAAGCAGGATCAACCAGTACCTCGTAGTTATGTTGCTGCCGGAGCGTCGTCGGATCAGGTAGCTTGACGCTGATTTTTCCACGGCCGTTAAGCGACTGCAAGTCTCCCGCTGCAGTTGACAGCGTGTTCATCGGCATATTGACCGTCCTGATCTCTCGAACAGGTTCGATGGCGACTGCCGAACTATCGGGCGCGAACAGGTCGTAGTAGCCATCCCGTTCAATCCCGAGGACAGCTGCGAGGAGCCCAGCAACGGTAGTGCGGGGAATAATTCGATAGGTTTGCTTGACGATATTCCCCTCAATCCGTCGGAAGTGACCCCACGGGCCACGCACCGTAAACGAGAGACAGCGATCAGGCTGGCCGCCGTTTCGGTCGGCCGTCCAATCGTCCAGCGATTGTTGCGACATCGTTACGCCGTGTCGTCTTTACTCGGGAGTGTCGCGGTCTGTTCGTCGTAGATATCGATTTCCTCTACGGCATCCGTTCCGACAGCGTCTTCGAGAGCGTCCTGAAGTACCGATGGCCCGCCGAGTTCGCCATCGTAGGAGAGCTGGAGCACATCGCTGGCAACAACTCGAACACGTTCGATACGGTCACTCGCCCCGTCGAGTCGGTCTACGAGTCCTGTCACGTCGAGCGTGAGATCACGAACCGTTCTAAGTTCCTCGTCGGGTTTCGAATGTTCGTCATCGAGTTCGAGATCGCGGTCGAGGCCGCCGAGGTGGAAACTCTCGTCGGCGTATTCAACGCGACAGTAGAGTCGCGGTTCTTGCCCGACTTTGCTCCGACTGATAGTTTGGTTTTTGATCGCCCGCCAACAGAGCGTATCGAGTCGTTCGACATCCGCTGCGGTGAGGTTTGTATCGGCAGCACCGTGTTCGTCGACGAGTCCGTGGAACCGGATCAATCCGTATTGAATCCGGTGATCGTCGAGATCGAATCCACCCTGCTGTTTGTTTTCCTGCGTGGCGATTACGCTCGTCAGGCTATCGTACTCCTCGTTTTCGTTGACCGCGTGCATCGATTTGCCGGGTGAGAACTGGACTGGACCAGTAAAGTGGTCCGGCAGGTGTTTGGCGTATACCTCGTCAGTATCCACCGACATCGTCGCGCCGAAGTATCGTACGTCAACACTTTCGTTCAGGAACTCGCCGAAGATATCGTCGCGGAACACCTCGACTTCTTCGTCGTCATCGAGGTCGTAGTCGTCAGGCTCGACAGCCTTGAGGCGATCTTCGAGGAGCTGGCCGCGGGTGTACTGGTCGCCATCTTCCTGCACGTTTCGAATGTAAACGCCGTGACCGTCGTCGTCGAGCTGGTCGCGGAGATACCGCTTCAGGCGAACGTCGGTGACGATTGCCTGCTGGGTCTGTGGGTCGATTCGCGGCCGGTTGGCACCGGACAGCGGATTGCCGTTCGGGTTGGCATCGACGGCATCGTACAAGAAAACGATTTCTGAGCGGTTCGTCACGGGGTCAGCTGTGTCGGACATGTTAGTGTTCCTCCTCGGAAATTGAATCGTTAGCATCGGTTTCGTCTCGGTTCCACGGGTGGTCGTTCATCCCGTACGTCACGCCAAGAGCGTAGTAGAAGCGGAGATCGTCGGTTTCGATCTCCCACTCTTCCGGTTCAGGATTGAGAATCGTATCACGAAGCCGGTCGACGATGTGATCCGCCTTCGTGCCAGGGTAGTTCCCCTGTTGTTTCTTTTCCTGACGCGTGTAGGTCAGCGTCTTGGCGACGGTTTCCTGTGTCACCTTCTTGATTCGGGAGCGAGTGATCGATTTGACTGGGTACTGATCTACGAGTGTCGTCGACCGATCCTCGCTGTACTCCTGATAGCTGCCGATGTCGCCGACGAGCGCGCCAAGCAGGAACGCCCCCCTGCGTTGGCTCGTCACGGAGTCCGGGTCGTCGTCGTTAGCTGGCGACAATGCGGGTGTTTCGCTGATGAACGACTCGAGTTTCGGTGCGGCGGGGTGGCCCCCGTCCGCGATTGTGATTTCATCTAGTGATGGCATGGTGTCTCTATCATACTCCGGTTGCTGGGTAATCTGGTTTTTTGAAGGGTCGGTCGTCTGCAACAGCTTGAGATCGTCATCCGCAAGCACGCAGAGTTGAGCGAACTGACTGGCAACGAGGAACGAGGGGAATCCTTCGTGCTCACTGTCATCGGTCTGTTCGTCAATAATCCGGTTCACGTACTCTTCGAGCAGCACATCGACAGCTACCGCTTCACCACTCAACACGCTGATGAGAGCTTCGATTCGCGGATCGTCAGCATCAGCGTCGTCGTCATCACGTTCGGCGAAGGTCTGTCTGAAATACCAGCCAGTCGAGACTGTGTGTAACTGCCCGTCGTTCGTTTCAAGCAGTCCCCAGTTTTGGTTAGTTGGGAGTGGTGCTGTCCAGTCCGTGTAGTGGTCCCTATTGAACGCCGAGACGGTTTGGACGAACTCGTTGTGCGTGATTGCGAGTTGCTTCGGATAGTGGAGCCGGCCGTTCAGCGTCTCGCCAAACACGTCGTATCGAGACATCTGATGCGGCATCACGGCCGATACGTAGAACCGGAAATCCTGCTCTTGAAGGGTTTTTCGCCGTTCTTCTCTATACGCGTCCTCGATTGGTGTCGTCTCTTCGTCTTCGACAGTCCGATAGAGCAATTCGTATAATCGATAAACCTTCTCAGGAGCCAGTCGACCGAATACGTATGGAAGGTAGTATACCTTCGCGCCGAACGTCCGATAGGTACAGGCCTCAACGAACGTGTCGGCGTTCATTACTGTGATTGCGGCATCCTCTGAAATCGGATGTGACCGCCACGCCTCTTCGATGTTGAGTCCAGGGAACTTCTCAAGTTGCTTGCCGAGAAAGTAATTTTGCGGGTCTTCGGACGTACCAACGGTTCGAGCTGGCGAGCCCGTGACGAGATCAGTCGCGTCCCCGGATGAGTCATCCGCCTTGTTTTTGGTGACGAGTTTCGAGAGTTTCCGCTGCCGCATGGCCTCACGGAACACGTCTATGTCACCGGGCCACTGGTACTCGCCATCAGGTTCCGTTTTCACCTGCACAGTCAGCAGCGCGGTTGTCGACTCACCACCCAGTTTTCGTGCGAGCGTGTCTGCAATCGTGTCCAGTGCAGCCTCGTTTTCGCTGAGTTCAGCAAGCCGTTCGATAATCCAACCTTCAGGATGTTCCCCGGCTGCTTCGGTGACCACATCGTCAGTGGCCCATTTGGTGAGCCGTTCTTTCGCATAGCGGGCTAGTTTCTCCGGATCGCTGTTTCGCCCAGCCTGATGTGTCACACTGTGATCAATTCCGCGAGCGGCCGGATACTTACAGTGACCGACCTGTTGAATCAGGTCGCCAGTGTATCTCGTCACCTGTACCGAGCCGAGTTTGTCATCAGCCAGTCGCGGGTCATCACCGGACACGTCAACCCGAACCACAATTAAGCTACTATCAGTGTCAACGAGATCACCAGCAGCGTCGGGTGTGAGATACGGAGCATACTCGCCGCCGCCTGTCGTAGCTAGCGTATAGAGTTTCCCATAGAGGTACTGGAGATCACGTAACGAGCCGATTGGCGACTCCGGAAGCTCTGCTTCCAATTCATCGGGCGGGTACTTCTCGCGGAACGTGTCAGGTGAAAGCATCTCTACCCTCCAGTTCGCTCTTGCCCGGCGGCGTTTTGTCCGTGATATTCACGAACCCAAGCCCCAGCGAATTCCGCTCACCGAGTCCGCAGTCCAGCGCGAGGTTTAGGTGTCGACGGTGGTGATCGTCCTGCACCGTATACTCGAACTTCCACTTGCTCAGGACGTAGGTCATCTCCTGACCCTCGGTAACGGTCACCGGAACGGCGAAGGTCTTGATGAGTTCGTAGCCGTCGAACAGATCGCCGTCGACATCGCTCGGCCCAGGCAGGTGGTCGTGGGCGAAGCGGTCATGTTTCTGATCGAGATTGTCCTCCAACTGCTTCCGGAGCGGTGCCATCGAATGCTTCGGGCGCCAGAACACGGCGGTTTCGCCACCGGGATGGTCGATACCGTACTCCTCGCATCTCCACGGTGGAATCCGAACCAGGAGGCCGGTCCCGGTTTCAATCGTCCCGCGTGTGCCGGGTTCGCCGACATCGGGGGATAGCGACGTGATATCGTCGACGTAAAACGGCATTTCGCCGATATTCAGTTCCGGTTCCTCGAGCAAGTCAGCAGCGACCTGTGCCAGTAACTCTTCTTCCGGCGAAGCAACCAACAGCTTCCGGTCATCCCCTGCTTCCATATCATGGGGAGGAAACGGATTGGAGTAAGCGAACCCTGGAGGCTCGCCGTCGTCGTGACGTCGATCGTACTTGGTGTCGGCGAGCGCGTCCCAGAGTCGGCCACGAAGCTTGTGATGGTAATCGTTCTGATAGGCTGTATCCGCGCGTGCCGACAAATGGGCCATTACACGCACCCTGGTGACTCACCTTTGCATATCATACAATCCGAATCATAATATCAGCATACAAAAAACACAGGTTGTGAAATGTTTATGATATTTTAGCAGTCGGATGCAATTAGAGGTGATACAGGTGGTCGTGATTATCGCCGTAATCACGACCAATAGCCACTGGCGTCGGTAACACACAGCCCAACCGCCATTCCGCAAATCCATACCCAGCCCACCGCATATCCGACCCCAAGCCACAACCCAACGAGGCACCCAAGAACTGCCACCTCACCAGCTGGCACGAGACCAGTGTACTGCCCTGGCGTGTCCACCACGACGCCCATCCAAGTAACTTAGTATCGTAGAATCGTGTCCCAATATGGAGACAAAGAGCGACCGCTCGTGGAATGCGTGCGAGAACTACTCTATGACCCGCCCCTTGCACGGGAGGCTACCGATGACAGTCTCCGGAAGATGCCCCTGTCCCCAACAGGGTGAACTTTCGAGAGATCGTAGTACCAGGCGGAGAGCGCCTGCAGAGACGCCACTAACGAGATTCTGGCCTACGTAGACCTGCTACACTAACTTACGAGATATCCGCCGGCAGGTGGAAATCTACGTTGCCCGCCATGAGCAATGGCTCCAAGTATTCAATCGCCTGTTCACGGTTGTTGAACTGTAGGGACACCTCAGGGGTAGGACCCGACGCTGGTCGGGTCATCTCTTCGTCAGCTTGCGACGAATCCTCAATGTATTCAACTCTAACCTCCCAATCAAGATTTCTGAATCGTTCGTCATCGATTGGTGCATCAGAGAAGACAACGGGGAGATCTGGATTGGCGGGATAGGAATCGTGCGGAGGTTCAACCTCTCCTTCAGCAACCATGGCAGCAAAGATGAGCATCTGAATATATTCTGGCGGTATGCCCCAGAGGTTTCTATCGTACTCCTCACGGAGCTTCTCGGCGGTCACAGGCGACTCCTCCGCTGGTACCTGTTCGATGATGGGCTCGATTACAATTCGGGCATTTGTGCCATCGTTCTCGTACATCAGAACCGGTGGTTTCATTCTGAACGTCCCTACTTCGCCCTCCTGCTCGTATTGCCTCCAGTGCCCGGGATAGTCGATATTCATTTTGTTCTGAGCGACACCCTTCAAAGATGAAAAATTCTATTACTACTAATTTCCCCCACTGTACAGTTTGACCACTATACATCCCGAGCGAGCGCCCGAGTGCCGGCTGGTGAACGCCCAGCAGCCACGCCACCCCGAAATAAAAGGCACGTAGTGCCCGTCCTCGGTCCGTCCAGCGGAGACGTGAGTGAGGGGTCAGCAAAAGAGACGATTCCCACGCGTCAAAGAACAACTGTGACGGGCGTACTCTGCCAGTGAATGGACAGCTAACGCTCCCGGGCACCGACTCCCTGAACTCGTCCGATACTGTACCACACCCCGCTCGCATTGACTGCCGTAGTATCTCTGAGCCAGACGTGTTCCGTCTCTTCGCTCCACATCGACGGAAGATGGCTGCAACTCTCACATGGCATCAGCTAATTACCAGTTGAAACATAACAAGAGGTGATGCACAGACGGGAAGTACTAGCCGGGCTTGGAAGCGTGTTCACGATAGCCGGCGCGGGATGTGCAGGGAACGACAACCCCGTCGACGGCACCGCTCCAAACAGCCAGCAGCCCGAGTCAGAGTCCCAACAGAACGCGGCCGGCGTCAATACCACCAACGTGGAACGGCTCGTCCATCAGGAGATCAACGAGCGACGGACTGCGAACGGCCTCGAGCCGATCGCCTACGACCCAGCGCTGGCCAGTATCGCCGAAGACCACAGCCAGGACATGATCGACCGGAACTTCTTCGCCCACGAGAATCCCGACGGCGACGATTTCGCCGACCGGTACGACCAGGCCGGCTACGACTGTCGAGTCGCCACCGGCGGTGGGACGTACGCGACCGGTGGGGAGAACATCGCTCAGACATGGTGGGACGAACAGATTTCGACCACCCAGGGCTCGGTCAGATACGACACGGAAGCCGAACTCGCCGCGGGCATCGTCAATCAGTGGGTGAACTCCACCGGCCATCGCGAGAATATCCTCACCGACCACTGGGAATCGGAGGGCATCGGTATCGCGTTCACCGACGATGACGAAGTCCTCGTGACGCAGAACTTCTGTTGAGCGGGCAAAGCAACCACCCCGAATTCGCGATAGCGCTCAATACCGGGAGACAGACTGAGTTGCTGGCTGCCGACTGCATCAAACTCATACAGTCCTTGAGGCAACGCAAGTCGGAGGCACTGTACACCCATATACCAGACTGTGGGACTGTCTACGAAGCAGTTAGAGTGCGTAGATCGTCAACCCAAGAAGAAGGAGAAGAAGAATACCGGCGTAGAACCAGTGGTTACTCCCTTCGGACGCCGGCTGCAGCGGAGAGCTCGTAGCCTCACGGACGTTCGAGATTGTTTCAACATCGTCGTCGGGGCGCGTGTACTGTTCGGCTTCCTTGTCCCAAGCTGATTGTTCGCCGACCGTTGTGAAGCCCTCAGTGCCACAGACCTTGCACTGTTCGGGCTCGTCTGTATGTTTCTGCTTGCACTTTTCGCAATACTACACTACTTTTTGCGGGGCTGGCTCAGCAGGAGATCGACTCGACTGTGTCTGTGTCGATGGGGTGTCCGCCTCACGAAATTGTGTGAGAACAGTGTGACCACACGCGGAGCACTTGGAGGGGTTCGACTTGTAGGTCGCGCCACAGCTGTTGCACTCCCACTTGTCGCTCCCAAATAACCCCATCTCTGTCAACTAGTAACGAGGAGTAGTGTCTTAGTATTAGGTGGCAATCGAGTACCCGTACCCACCTCTGTGGGTTAATCTCCTGCCCCCATCTGTCCACCCTGCGGTCCAATCTTCGGCGGTGGCGGTTGCACCCCGTCCCGAATGAGCGCCCAAGTGTCGGATGGGTGAACGGCGGGCAGCCACTGCCCCTGTGTAACTGGCCACCCAACCGATAGACCTTATTCGTCCTTGTCTGATGGCGGCCGTTCGGAGAGGCGGTCGAACCGGTCCTGCGCCTGCTCACGCCGCGTCGATGTCAGCTCGGCGTCGTAGTCCCACTCGACCAACTCTCCATCGGCCACAGTGACCGACAACACCGCATCAGCATGCTGTCCATCGTCGGGCAGTGCCGTCGCATCGATGACTGCATTCCCGACCTCGTCGCCATCGTCCTCCAAGAACACCGTCGCCAGCCCGTCCTCGATTGAATCGACGACAGCGGTGTAAGTTCCATCAGCCAAGTCAACATGCGCAGTCATCAGTAAGTCTCCTCCAGGATGGTATCGCCCTCGCTGTTCCGGACGATGACGGTATCGCCGCCGTTGTTCCAGACCGGCGAGCCATAGCCCCAGTACAATTCGGTCTCCGTGTCCGTCCCGTTGCCCGTGTACAGCGTCACGCTGTCGCCGGCAGCCAGCGTGTAACCATCGGGGAACTCGTAGGTCTTGCCAGCCTCGTCGGCGACCGTCCAGCCCGAGAGATCGAGCATAGCGTCACCATCGTTTCGGAACACTACAAATTCGCCGTTGAGATTCTCCCTGTCGTCACCCTCCGCATCGGCGTTGATATCCGCTACCACCAGCTCCCCACCGCCGCCATCCGTGGCCACTGGCTCGGTCACAGTCCCAGACGCAGCACCGATCCGGTCGCGTTCGACCACCTCATCACCAGTGCCTGGCTCGATTGGCTCCCCATCTCGAAGCGTGGACGGGTCTGTGGGAGCGCCCTGTTGTGTCTGGACCGAGACGGCAGTCCCGTTGCTGACGAACACGATGTCACCGTGGGTCGCCGTCCAGTAGGTCGGAATCGACCGCGTCGCAAGTCGATCAAGTACGTCCTCGGTCGGGTGGCCGTACTGGGAGTCATAGGCACTGGAGACGACGACCGCCTGCGGATCAACAGCGTCCAACAGCGCCTCACTGGTCGAACTCGACGATCCGTGATGGCCGGCCTTCAGCACGGTTGCGTTGAGCTGAGTACCATACTCCTCGACGAGATAGGCTTCCTGATCATCCTCGGCATCCCCAGTCAGGAGGAAGCTCGTCTCGCCGTAGCTGAGCCGGAGCACGATGCTGTTCTCGTTGCGCGCCTCGCTCTCGAGATACGGGTCCGGTGGCCCGAGCACCTGGACGTCCACGCCCTCGAACTGGATACTGTCTCCCTCACGCGTCTCGTACAGCGTCACGTCGTGCTCCTCGACTTCATCGAGATAGCCCTCGTAGGTCTGCGTACTCGCTGCAATCCCCGGGTCGTAGATGGCACCGATACCGTCGGCCTCGGTCTCGTAGTAGTCGATGATCGCCGCGTTTCCGCCGATGTGATCAGCGTCGTTGTGCGAGACCACCAGATGGTCGATGCGAGTGATATTGTGGGACTGGAGATACTGTAACACGTACTCCCCATCATCGTTGTAGTGGCCCGTGTCGATCAGCATGGTCTCGTTCGACGGACTGACGACGAGCGTGCTCACCGACTGGCCGACGTTGATGTAGTGAACCTCGAGCGAGCTATTCCATTCAGTGATGGTTGTCGAATTCGTGTTAGCGGCCGAACCGTCGGGTTGAATGACGCCCGCACAACCGACGAGAACCACCAGACTGCAACAGACCATTAGAAGAAGTGGCCGAGACCGGAACATACTTGCCTAATACAGGCTGCTCGGATATACATTACGTGCCTAACAAGATCGTCGTACGCTAAGATAGCGGTCCTTGTCCGCGGAGATCAGTATCCTCAGCTGCCCAGGTTGACGGGCGCTCCCTGACCACGGTGTTCGTCTCGCTGGCTAGTAGAAGGAGTGATCGTCGAACGGGTCAAGGTTCGTCGACGTATCTTCCTCCGGTGCTGCTTCGATATACTCCGCCATCTCAGTGAGCTCCTCCGTCAGATGGTCGTGCATCGTTGCAATCCGCTCACGTTCTGCCGATGCAATCGGGTCACCATTGGCCTCTACTCGCTCCAGGAGCAAATGCGTCGAGTTGACGATACTCTGGGCAAGCACGAGTGCTTGCGATGGCGGGTGAATGAACTGACACAACTCGACGTCTCCCGAGTAGATATCGTAATCTAACCGCGGCAACTCCGTCTCGTCCGAGTAGCGAAAGCCACGGCGAAGCCCAGGCTGGGGGTTCTGCAATTCGTTAATCCGTTCAGATAAGACCAACTCGATAGGATCATCGAGACGGCTATACTCCGACCCCAGCGCCTTCAGGTCCTCAATCGGAGGTGTCTCATCCTCGTACTGCTCGGCGAGGTCACTGTAGAACGTCTCGACATCAATGACGATCAGTGCGATGGCCCGAAAGAGTCCATTTTCTGCCTCGCCAAAGGCACGAAGTTTCTCACGGACATCCTCGTACTCGCCGAGCAAGTGTGCCTCTCTGATATCGTCAAGGACACCGCGAACTTCTGCTTCACTGTCGTAGAATTGCTCGACCCACGCCCGGGGTGGCTCCGTCGTCTTGCCCTCTGTAGCAGCCATAGTACACTGTTGAGACGACATCAAAAGTGGGTTCCCCTGAGGCACGGAACCTGCTCCTCCAGTAACAATATGAGGCAAGCAGCGCTCAGTCGTCACCGGCCGTCGACGACCGAGCAGGAACGGACTGCTCGGCCGCTGGCTCCTGGTCGACGTAGTCGGTCAACGCTGGTTCGGAACTCGAGAGCAGACTCTCGACAAGCCGTTGGGCGAGTGTCACCGGCACCGCGTTCCCAATCTGACGCGTGGTCTCCGTCTTGTTGCCGCGGATCTCGTAATCGTCGGGGAAGCCCTGGGCCCGCTTGAGCTCTCGCGGCTGGAGCATTCTGTAGCGAATGTGCTACACAAGAGGAGCAAATTTAGACTAACGAGCGACTTGGCCTGTTGTGCGAATTTAGTTTGCTTGTGAGTCTAAATTGGCTCAAGAGAGAGCGTACACCGAACCGTCCCCACTCCCAATATAAATTGTCCCATCGGCAACTGCTGGTGACGAGATCACGAAGTTGTCCGTCTGATATGACCATTGTTCACTTCCATCGCTTGCCGACAGTCCGTACACTGAGTTGTCACCGCTCCCGATGTAGACTGTTCCACCCACTACTGCTGGTGACCCACTTACGTAGTCTCCTGTCTCATAGGTCCACTCCTCGCTCCCGTCACTTGCTGATAACGCGTAGACTGAACTGTCTATGCATCCAACGTAAACCATCCCGTCCACCACTGTTGGTGAAGAGTTCACAAAGTCACCAGTCTCATAGGACCAATACTCGCTCCCGTCACTGGCCGACAGTGCGTACACATAGCCGTCGCGACTTCCAACGTAGACAGTCCCATCGACCACTGCAGGCGTCGATTCAACCAATCCACCCGTCTGATACGACCATTGTTCACTTCCGGAATGTCCCGACTGCGGGTGGCGGCCCGGGCTACCTGGCCTGCGACTGCTCACCCATTGGCCAAATTGGAGCCAGCTTCGCCGTCGCACGAAGAGCTTGCTCACAACCATGATCAAACTCGGCGTAATGGCCGTGTTGGTGCTCGCTTTTGTCTCCTTCCAGTTCGGCACCGGTATCCTAGCCATCGACGACACGGTCAGCTCGATCGCTCCTAACAACCAGCAGCCCGAGTCACAGTCCCAACAGAACGCTGCTGGTGTCAATACCACGAACGTTGAACGGCTCGTCCATCAGGAAATCAACGAACGACGGACTGCGAATGATCTCGCGCCGATCACATACGATCCTACGCTGGCCAGTATCGCCGCCGACCACAGTGAGGATATGGTCGAACGTGATTTCTTCGCCCACGAGAATCCCGACGGCGACGATTTCGCCGACTGGTACGACCATGCCGGCTACGACTGTCGGGTCGCCACCGGCGACGGGACGTACGTGACCTGCGGGGAAAATATCGCCCAGACCTGGTGGGAAGAACAGATCACGACCGACCGAGGCACGGTTAGCTACCAAACTGAAGCCGAGCTCGCCGAGGGCATCGTTAATCAGTTGATGAATTCTACCGGCCATCGTGAGAAGATTCTTACAGAGTATTGGGAATCAGAGGGCATCGGTATCGCCTTCACCGACGACGACGAGGTTCTTGTGACACAGAACTTCTGTTGAGAGGGCAGAGTTATCCCAACGCATTTGCGATTGGGCTCGAGCTGGAAATACCGACTGAGTAGCCATCTGCCGACTGAATCAAAACTATGCAGTCCCTGGTGCTGCCCAACAGCTCGAAGCTAGAGGGGGCAACAGACCATCATAATAATTTGTTAGATTTTGACTGAATTTAGAGTTTAGATACTGTTCTCTGGATTAACACTACAGATATGACACATACTATAGAAAGGAGGTAGACACTATATTCAATAAATGGAGTTGTCCGAATAGCGCCGTCTGATACTTCGACAAAAAGCCCGCTGCTTTTTAAAAAATATAGTTCCACGGTATACAAGACACCCTTCCAAGTGACTGTATTTAATGCAAAAGCAAATATTGCAACTGTGTATCGGAGAACTATCTCCGATCTGTTCTTACTTAGTGAATCCGTGGATTCTGAATCTAATAATTCCCGATAGAGTGGGCCTGTTTTGATAAACCAATAAATGATAAATAAAAATAGTATCAGACTAGCCAATAAAACAGCAGAATTAGTAAGAAGTGCGAAGGTTCCACTAGTATTATTTAAATAACTCGTAAATAACTCCCCATTCACTAAGCTAACCAATTCAAAGTTTATGATAATCAATGATAATAGTATCAGAGATTGTAGAACAGTATTATCAATCCAAGACCGCAATGTCGTTCTATTTACATTCATCGCCGGATATCTAATGATGGGACTAACAAGTATTTTTTGGGTTTTGATATTCGATACCCGGAACGACGTGTTTTCTGATAGACGAGAGTAATCGTGTCACGGTTTCCTGCCCCAGTGAGGAACTTCGGGCCCGGTAGACTGCCTGATTGAATTGCTACCCTTCGTGTACATACAAGAAATGTGCGGAAATTGGTCAATGAACAAGATTTTATTTGCCATCTTTGGATATATAACCAGACATTCTCACCGAATTTCTTCGATTTCGGTCTGCTGATTTTGCCAGATTATAACTCAACCCTTTTGCGACGTTACATACTGCACCCCATAGTCTCGACCACCCTACTCGCTCTTAATCAAAAACCAAAAATAGTAAACAGTTTGACCGCCCTATGTCCAGGAAACGGTCACCGTTCCATATGATATATGACCGTCTGGGTAATTATCTGTATCATCGTCTGTAAATGCATCGGCTTCTGAAGATGAATAAAGCCTATCAGCGGTACCGGAAACGGTCACTGCAGTGGCGAACCTTAGAACGTCTCCATCGGATATGTCATCCGGTTCGACATAGAGCTCCGCCATTTCCCAGTCTTCGTAGGCGTCACTTCCACCATTTTTCTTGGAAGCCTGCACGTGCGTCTGGGAATCGTACCAATCAGATTTATCCGTAGTGAATTCTGGAGTGTCGTCATCTGCAACATAGGTCAGGAAAGTTATTTCACAAGTCCCAAGCCCAATCTGGTTGAGGAACCCTCTCCAAACAGGATCCATCTCAAGTTTAAGTGTTTGATCTGGCTCTCCATCTATTTCCAATAGCCTTCCTATTTGGCATGTAGCTCCACCACTTTCTGAAACTTGGAAAGTACACGCAGCCTCGGCTTGTTTTTCGTAGAAGTCGTACTGGGCTTTTGTTTTCTG
This sequence comes from Haloarcula salinisoli, assembly GCF_019599405.1. NCBI lineage: Archaea > Methanobacteriati > Methanobacteriota > Halobacteria > Halobacteriales > Haloarculaceae > Haloarcula > Haloarcula salinisoli. The sequence goes on from NZ_RKLQ01000005.1 coordinate 133,549, forward strand.
TACCGGGATGCCTTTACGTTCATAGCCACCAAATGTGGCGTTGTCATACCATTCATACTCCTCTCCCGGTTCGATTTGATCTGGATTCGCTCGTGTGATATCTTGTCCCATTGTTAGTTACCTCCAACGTGCATTTCGTTGTTAATACGCTTCTCAATCTCAACGAACAAATCTGAACGGTTTTGTTGGACAATATACTTTTTACCGTCCCAATCGGTTAATTGTACATTATTTCCTGCCTCTCTATGTTCAACCGTTACTGTCTCTCCATTTGCCATCTTAAACTCAAGATTATCTTCGGAAGGAGTGATACTCTCTATCCTACCGTTCTTTTCAACTTTTTGCTTCAATTTGTCATTCAGAGTTTGGTTTGACCCCTTCGCAGAAATCCCCGGCGGCAAAGTTACATTCTTCGCGGCTAATTTTAGCGAGGATTCTTCAGTACCTTCGATAGTCGTTGAGACAGTTCCGGATTCAAACTCCCGATCTTTAGTTCCACAATGGGTTCTAAGGAATCCATTGTATAGTACGACATTATGCTCCCCACTGTTCTTCCATTCTATCGCTATACGGCAACTTCCCTCGGGGACACCTACTATTTGTGTAGAAGACAGTACTTCAGAATCATCCGATGACTCCTTTTCAATCAACAGCTCTCTGTTTTTCAGGTCTGCTGTAGCGATATAGGACTTGTCATCTGACTCTCCATAATGGATATTGATGACGTCCGTATCGTCAATCTGGAAAAACGCTTCTATCGTCTCGCCTTGACTCATGGTTGTGTCAAGGTCTTCTGAACTCTGATTTTCTCCGGTAATTGAATCAAAAACCACTTCTACATTGTTTTTAGAGCTCGACACGTTCCCTGAGCTACCACTGACTGTTCCAGTGAGGCTACCTGCAGCAATTAGCCCAGAGAGGCCTAGTGTAAATTCTCTCCTTTGAATCAGGTTATTATCGCGTGACATCAATTGTAGATAATAGTCGATAGAAATAAGTTTTATTGTTTGGATAAATTATTTATATGTATTTCTAGTTGATAAATAAGGCATTCAGAATTCTGATTTTCACGTGTGATTCATCGCTATACACAGTAGCAATCGTCAGACAAATTGCTAGGTGCGCGAATTTTACAGTTTGAGATGCTCTTCATCAAATCTTTCACCAGAGATATTAAGATTAGAAGCGCGCGGCCGCGTCTGGCGATTATACTTATAAGTATAGCGTCGAACGAATCCACTCTTGCCGAAGTTTTTCCGCCATATTTTACGGACCAACCGCTATCGAGTCAAATATATAGTAATTGCTCTTTGTGTTAACTCCATTCAATACGCTCCCAAATAGTTCGTCCCAAGTATGATTACTAGTTTTCTATCATATTAGAGGATAAAAATTTGGACTTCGTCATTATAGTAATTAAGCATAAAGAGGATACCGGTGGCCTTAGTAATTGGCTACATGACACGTGATACAGTCATTTCATGGAAGATGTTCGTACTTTTTCTCCTATTTCCTCCGCTAGCACTTCTTGCGATTGTTTTCTTTCCAATCACGCTCATTGTTCTTTTTTGGCTCTATCAGCGGGGAAAGAGACAGGTAATAGAAGAGCAATTCGATGAGAAAAGACAAACTGAGTGAGAAGACAGATTAATCATCTGAAGAGGCAATCTCCCTCAGAAATTCCAGGGTTACAGGTACATAGAGAAAGCAGCACAGGAATCCAGACCCAATCCCCCAAACTCTCAAACAATTTCGCGCCCACAACTCAGACCCCAGAATCAACACTAGCCGCCCGACAAGCCCATTTGTACCGTCAGTCGCGTTCCATCAACGAACCGCATGGATGTTCTAGATGACCTGTCCGGGTTCGATTTCGAGGAGCTGATAGAAGACATCTTCCGGAACCTCGGCTATGACAACATCCGACAAGCCGGGAAGTCAGCCGACGAAGGCCGGGATATCTTCATGGAAGAGGTCGTCGACAGGACACGCCGAGCCATCGTCGAGTGCAAGCACACTGACACCGGCGGGCGGCCGTCGCGAGTTGCCATGATGAACAGACGCTCTCGGGAGGTTGGGTCGCCGTAGTCGGCGGCGTTTAACACCTCCCAGTCGATGCTGTAGCCCAGCGAATGGAGGCTGTTGATCACTGGTCGAAGGTCTCGCCGTTCCGCGTCGGCTGGCCATCGTCGTCGATAGGTCCCCACGACCGAAATTCTGTGACGTTTTCGACGAGGACGTGTTCTGGGCGGAGCTTCTGGACCCAGGTGAGGAAGTCCCACGCGGGCATCCGTTTCTGTTCGTCGACGGGCTTCCCACCTCGGGCGGTCGACCAGTGGGTTGCGTAACTGTTACAAAATTCAATATTTATAAGTATTTGCCAGTAAAAAATAGTAACATCAGAATGCCACGGTCGTTCTCGGTTGGCGAGTTCGCCGATGAACTCGGTGTTCACGCCCAGACCGTGAAACGCTGGTTTCGTAACGACGACCTCGATTACACTCGCACACCAGGCGGTGAACGGCGGATTCCACATCGGGAACTCCGCCGACTTGCAGGCGACACTCGTTCAACAGACCGTGTTGCCCTCTACGGTCGCGTCTCAAGCCACGGCCAGAAAGACAATGGCGACCTCGACCGGCAACTCGACCGACTCACGGACTACGCTCACGACCACGGTTGGAGCGTCGAACACACCTACACCGACGTTGGCAGTGGCCTCAACGAAGACCGACGCGGCCTCAACTCCCTCCTCGATGACGTGCCAGACGCCGACTACGGCCGAGTTCTCGTCACCTACGAAGATAGGCTCACTCGCTTTGACTTCTCGTATCTTGAACGGTATTTCGACTGCTACGGTATCACCATCACCGTCATCGAAGACGAGACAGACAAATCAGCACAGGAAGACCTCGTTGATGACCTCATCAAGCTCGTCGCCAGCTTCAGCCGGAAACTCTACGGTATGCGCTCCTCGAAAAACAACAGGTCGTCAACGCCGTCGAGTCTGAGGTGAAACCCGATGAGTGACCACCTCTCGCTTCCAATCCGCTTGCCAGACGACGACGCCGACCGATTCGACCGACTGGCGACACTCACGCAACGAGTCGCCAATTATGTCCTCAAAGACCACTGGACGCCAACCCATCTCAACGGGATTGCTGACGCATCCCATCAAGCGTGGAAATACTTCGATGAACACGACCCGTTCGAAGAACTCGACCTGTATCTCCCCTCGCGGTTTCGACGGTGCATCTTGCAGAAAGTCGGTGAAACGCTCCGCAGTCACGCCGACCGCCAAGACGCCTTTCAGTCCATCCAGAGCCTGTTGCCCGACCACAAAATCCGACGCATTCACCGCCGACACATCAAAGATCAGCTCTGGGACGACGGTGACTACCTCTCGTCAGGCTACGTGGACATCCTCATCGACCAACTCAACAGCTACTACGACCGTCACGGCACGTATCCAGACACGTATCTTGGGATGCAAGACTGTCCCGAGTACGATAGCGGCGTCTTGCCGTTCTCTGCGGATGATGGGCCAACCAGTGGGCAAGCTGTCAAATATCAGTACGACAGCGACAACGAGACACTGACCATTCGCCTCAAAACACCGGACACACTATCGCCGGAGACACGAGGTGACTGGTCGTGGACGGAGTACGAGCGCGGCGGCTACGAAGCGTTTCATGACCTCCTCGCTCAGGGCGACCTGTCGGCTCCCGAGTTCCAGTCCTCCCGTCGCAAAACCGGTGACGCCTACTACGAACTCTCCTTCCCTGTCGAAGTCGAACAGACTGGAGCACGCGACGACATTGACTGCGTACTGGCACTCGACGCCGGGATGCGTAAAGACATGACTGGCGTGGTGGTCACTGACGGCGGCGAGCAACTATCCACGCCACATTTCATCCAGTTCACCGACCGTGACGGGATGCGACGACTTCACCGCGAACGAACCCGACTCAACGACCGCCTTGCCGCGTTGGGCCGTGATGGTCGCTCGCATACTGACGAGTTCGCGCACATCCAGAGCGAGTACGAGCGGGTAAACAGCAAACTCCAGCACAAGCGTGAGCAACTGACACACGACGTAGCCAACCAAGTCCTCGCACTTGCACTCGCCTACGACGTGGACACGATTGTTCACGAGGACTTGCGGTCGCTCTCCCCGCCGCGAGACGAAGGCGCGTTGTCGTGGGAGCTGTCGTCGTGGGCACGACGGGACATCATCGAGAACATCGAATACCGAGCGGAGAGTGTTGGTGTCGCTGTCGAGCGAGTGTATCCGCAGGGAACGAGCCGGTCGTGCCCGCGTTGTGGCGCGACTGGCCACACTTGCAAGTCGCCCGACCACCACGGGGAACTGTGGTGGGGCGGACACTTCCGGTGTGACAATACCCGGTGTGACTTCGAGGGCGACCGCGACTATATCGGGGCACTGAACGTGGCTCGCGTGTTCTTCAGCGACGGCGATACGCTAGACCACGGTTTCACGTCCTCCTACATGGGGGATTCCGAAACCGTGCTAGCTCGCCGTTCCGCTGGCACGCGGCTCACGTTCGGGTCTGGCATCGTCGCCTACAACCCCGAACAGGCAGCGGCGACCGCTGGTGGTGGGTCGGCTGTCATAGCGCCTGCCGTCGCCCTGCCCGAGTCGAACGCAGATGGTAGCGATGGACGTGGCCCAGTCGTCCAGCAGTGTACCCAATTCTTACGGTGTACTACTGAAAACTACTGAAAATTGGAACGGTACACTCGATACCGCCGGAGAGAATAGTCACCGTCGGGTCGCACTCGTCGAACACCTCGCGCGGGTTGACGTTCTGGATATCGTCGTGGAAGTGCCGGGCCCACGGGTGGTTCGCCGCGTGGGTCTCGATGGCTCGCTCCCAGTGGTTGACGCCCACCAGATCGATGGTCTCCTCCAGGACTGCACGTGTTGGCTGTGGGATAGTCATCGCGACGTCTTTCAACGCCTCAACCAGCCCCCACGAGAGGCCACCGGCGCCACAAAAGAGGTCCACTGCGCGAATGGTACGATTCGACTCCTCGGGGTGTGGATCACTCGACATGGGTGTCTGTCGGGACGTACTCTCTGGCACGTCCCCGCACCTACCAGGGGAGCAAAAAACGGCTCTAATAAACTACTCAGTCGGTGATAGGAGTCTATAGCCGTGCTGAATACAGAGGTATAGGCAGCAGACGACTTTTCAGCTCGTACCGGCAATCAGCAGACGACTAATCTGAATCACCAATTGTAGAGTTTGTCTTCTTCAGGGGGAAACTCCAACAATTCGATACCATATGGATATGGCTCTGAGATGATGGTTTCTGGTTCACGAATATGTCTCGATTCGAAGCCTGGAGGAGCTAATGATCCAATATATGCGCCTTCTGGATACTGTTCGAGAGGGTGTTTGTCAAGAATCTGTTTTATTCGATCCGCTGCGTCCTCGGGGAGTTCGTTCACATCTTCGTAGGCAACGATGTCAGTCCCGTCCATACTACCTGCGCGGAGGTGGACACGTGGTCGCACATCTTTAGAGTCTGTTCGAATAAATTCCACACGAACATTTGTCAGTGCCTGCACATAGTAGTTTGTAGGTCAATACTCCTTGATTGGCTATTGCAATATATACACCCTGTATTCAACACGCCATTTGTGTCAGATATTAAAATATTCCACAGTTCCAGAAATTTCGATACTGGCGTAACTTACCCGTCTTCGCTACCCTCGAGATTGTCCCTGATGTACTTGTGGAACGTCTCAGTAGAGTGGTCAAGGTCGTACTCGTCGACGAGATCGAGCGCAGCGAGTGCGACGCCGGCGTTTGCGAATCGGGATGTCAGCAGTTGCTGAAGATTTGAGACGGCCTGGTACGCTCGGTCCTCGTCGTCCCGGTCATCGCGAACGAGGAACGCCATCATCAGGCGCTTCCACTCCGACGCAGGCGCTTCGATAGCGAGATCCCACTTTGGGGCTTCCGTCGGACAGGACGACTGGCGCTCGTACACCGCCGCACTGTCAAGGTCACCCAAGAGCCGGTCGACGAAAGCGCCGCGCTCGATCGTGGGATAGTGCGTCCGGAACGTTGGGTTGACCAGACCCTCCCACTCGCTCTCCGACCCCAGCGTCGTCGTGAACGACAGCTGGACAGGCGTCGTTTCGATACAGGACATACTGGTCCCGACCTGCTGGCGCCGCTCTGCGACGCCCTCAGCCGTCACTGTTAGCGTCGGGAAGTCGGGACTCGTGGATTCGGACTTAGTTGCCTCGCGATGCGTGCTGTCGTCGCGGGAAGATGCATCTGTACTCATGGTTGCCTGGGACAGCGCCTGCTGCCCCGCACCCGCCTGGGGCCCAGAAAATGGCCGCTGTGTCTCGCTCAACAGCGACTGATCCACGCCGGCGCACAATCGTGGGTCTCACCATATATCGACCCCTCTGAATACTGGTCGTCGTCGGCCTCGACGCTGACGATGACTTCACCGCCACGTGCGGAGATGTCGGTCACTGTCCCAACCACGGTATCAAGCGGCCCCTGGCCGTCGCGCCAGTCTACCTCGACGTGGTCGCCGCGGTCGAACTCGTAGTCGTCGAATGTTGGCATCAATTGGTGCCTCCAGTCGTCAGCGGCGACAGAAATTAACCAACGTGTAGACTGTTTCGGCCTCAGCTGTTGGTTAAAGATTCCGAACCAAACACCGCAGATCAGTTCAGCAAGTAGGTCCGGCTCAATCCCGAACAGTCTGCTCCACGAGACTGGTCGATACAGGTCACGCACCTACCCCCTCCAGCGATTACTCTTCAGAAGTTTATCAGAAACACCGTGCAAGATACAGAGGGTATATTTTTGAGTAGTTGTCCGTGCCGAATCGGATCTTCGAGTCTTCCAAGATTCTACAGGCTGAGCAGGCCCAGTGCCTCGGGGCTTCCCCGAGGCGGTCACTGTGGCTTAGACGCGCTCAGGGGAGATGCTCGCATGCAATCCCGTCACCGTCGCCATCGAGACCATGCGCTCCACCAGAAGCTTCGTGGACACCTTGAGCGGCCGCCTGTGAGAAAAAGTCATCACAATTATAGTCACCACCAGTACCGGTGTTCGCCCGATCAGCCTGCACAGCCTCTTGTTTCCACTGTGGGGTGGTAATAGACGTGTCCTCACGCAGTTCAATCGTTAATGAGAATTGTGCTGCATTCCCGTCAACTGTGGTGTTGATCGTGAGATGCTTGATAAGACCATCGTCACGAACAACGATTTCCCCTGTGGTGTCGGTGGTCTGATTAGAAACAGAATACACGTGGAATGCATGATCATCGTTCCGCCGTGTCTCAACGTATTCTGGAGTTGTGTCAGTGAAGAAGTTATCATATAATGTAGGTTTGACAATTCGGAAGAACGAGGTATGATGGAACTCAGCGAACCCGTACTCGCTAAACTCACGATCAACGAAGTAATACGGCTGACGCTCGGTACCATCATGATTTACGCCGCCGTTTCGGACGTAACTGACTGTGCCCTCAGTGTACCATGTCTGGTTGGTGCTATCCCCGCTATCAAACGTATTGTTCTGGTGTAGGATTCGTTTTTTATCGGTGAGGTTACTTCGAACGGCTGAGTTTTCTTGGACCCACGAGTACTTGTCCGGGTCACGGATGTAGTAGTCGCCCGTGTAGCTTGCGTGAGCGATGTAGTCGTTGTGCCGGATAAGGTCCCAGTGATCGCCGAACAGGGCCGATACGTTCGTGATTTCTTGATCGCTCGTCCCGTTAGGAAACGCCACAGGCTCTTGATCGTGTTGCCCAGTTTCATTAGGAATAAATCCTGAACATCCAGCGAAAGTAAACAGGATAATAACGGGGAGAGTTACGATAAGCGTACGATTCATAGCATATAGCTATTAACTACAAACATCAAAGTGCCGAGTATGATTGAGTACGATTGGCGCCAGCGTCAATGAAGTGTTTATGACGGTCAAGCGTAGGGGGACGCCCTACTTCCCGCAGTATCCGGATCGCTACCACACGGATTTATTCGTCTGAATCATCACATATCTCCATCTACTTGACCGATCTGTGGATCGATTTGCATTGCGAGATACGCGCTGTGCATCTTGCACAGCTATCATAATATTTCTCTGAACTGGTAGAAACTCCGATGGTCAATTCGCACACTCTCTCTAGCGTCTAATTCACTAAATTCTGGCCGTAAACAATACCTTGTGAATGGTGTTATAACGCCCTCGTAATTAACCAGCATTTAGACTCCATCTATTGGTTAAATATTCCGAACGACACATCGCAGACCAGTTCAGTACGAAGAGTCGGCTCAATCCCGAATGACCGGCTCTATGAGACTGGACACTGGCAGCCCCTCGAAAGGCAGGTCGAACTGTGTATACGACTCGCTCTCAAGCTCGCTGTCCGCAGGCTCGTGTCGGGGCTGCCCACAGGTTGTACACGCCCAGATCGGCCGACCACGATGGGGATATGGCGCGATACTGTCGCGGCCGACTGCCTCATGACCAGTAATCTCCCCACAGTCGACACAGTACAGCGGCTCGTCAATATCGTCGAGGTCTGGCGTCCTCTCGTACCGCTGTACGATGCCAGGTACGACCCAGTACTGTCGGTCGGCGGCATCGATTTCTGCCTCGAGTGTATCGAGCTCACCGCTGGTGGTCACCGGGCTGCCGTCCTCGCGATAGATCCGTGGGTCGCCCTCACCGTCCCAGTGCGTCTTGTCGACAGCAGTCTCGAACAGCGTCGTCCCGTCGGGCTCGTCGATAGGTGCCTCCGACGGAAGATCGGGCCAGCCCGTTGTAAGATGTGACGCCGGCGCCGTCTCGAAGGCAGCCCGGAGTTTCACCTCGCCATGGGAGACCTCCGGTCCGGTCGCAACGTGGTCGCTGACATCGAATGCCGAGGCCCCCAGCGCTCGGGCATGATAGGTACTGTTGCCGGGAACCATAGCAACGACGGTACGACCGAACGACCAATCTTGGACAGCTGTGTCGCCATCCGAAGCCGCGGACTCGCTCACCCCGTTGCTCGCACAGTATGGACACTGGATTTCGCCCTCGGGAATTGGCTGCCAGCAGCTGGCACAGGTGTTGGCCCGGTCCTGGCCATCGCGATGGGTCGGGTAGTTCCCTGGGAGTGTGTCCCCATCATCCACCGCATCTTCCGCGCCAGGGTCAGACCGACCCGCTCCACGGAGATCCGCCGGGTCGTACTCGGAGTTCGGATCAGTCACACACAGTGAGTATCTCGTCATCGTTTTTAAACTACAGGACGGCCCAATTTACAGAAAAAGAAGGCGTGTCACTGGTCTAGTGCCTCAAGAGCGCCGACACGAGCGGCCTCGTTCGTGTGATGCTTCAACCAGCGGCGGGCCTCAGCCTGGGCTGCGCCGACACGCCCATCGTCAGGGTCCGTGTTGGACGCCCACGCCTCGCCATCGGTGAGACAGTCGGCACAGGCCTGTGCGACCAGTTCGAGCGCTCGTTGGCGTGCCAGCCAGTCTAGCGTCGCTTCGATTGCCTCTAGCCGGCCGAGATACTCGACGTCCTCGCCCTGGTTGTGTTGCCGGAGGTCGGCGGCCTCGCTGACGACGGCCCGACCATCGCAGATGCGAGTAAGCTGACCGTCGTTTTCGATGCACAGCCAGACCAGGTTTCGAAGCAGTGTCGTGTCGAAGTCAGTCGCCATCCGCTCGGCGAAGCTCGATTGCCGTTCAACCGAAGTCTCGGGGCGCTCACCACCCATCGATGCTCCCCTGGACCTTGGTGACGTGTTTCTGGAGCGATACAGCGACTGCTCTAGCGATTTGTTGAGATAGCACGAGTAATCACAGGACGATATGTTCTCGTCCCGCACCCGCCCGGGACGCACAAATTCAGCTATAGCCAGTTGGCGCTGATATACTCCAGCGTGACATCCGGCTGTTCGATATACTGGGACATTTCGTGGACGATATCGCCTACTTCGCGAGCCGAGAGCGTCTGGTCCTTCTGAAACAACACGCCCGGACTGTCTGCGAGGTTCAGTGCGGTAAAGAAGTCGTCATCCTGTGTCAGAATGAGGCGACCCTCTGCTGTCGCATATGCAGCAATATCGGTATCAGAACTACCAACACCGAGCTCGGGAACATCTCGTATCCACTCGACGTCGTGGTCGAGCTTCCGGAGATACGTCACCGTCGCTCGCTCGATGTTCTCGTCCGCCAAGATCCGATAGCCCATCAGTTTCGAACGTCCTCAGGGTCAGTCGTTAGATGGGCGTGCTCCTCGATAGCAGCCTCACGGTCCTGTTCAACGGCCCGCATCTCTTCGGGATTATCGTAGTAGTATGTCAGTGCTCGGTAGACATCTGCGACGTCGATGTCATGCCGGTCAGCAACCGTCCTGGGTTCGAGTCCTCGACCCTCGACCTGCTCTTTGATGAACTGGACCGTAATCCGCCGGCCCTCCAGATGTGGCTCGTCGTGGAGCTCCCGAACGATCCGACGGGCCATCTGACTCATATTACTAGGTACAACCTCTCAGTACTTGAACCTCGGGCTTCGGAGAAGCAACCAATCCGCTAGCTACCGCTCGTCGCTCTCCCCGTCGTCTTTCGACGGCTGGATGTTCCGGCACCGGTCACTGTACTCGGCTTCGTACTTCTCTAGCAGGAACTCGAACTCGCTGGCCGCTTCTTCGGCCGTCGCCCCCTTGCCCTTGATCGTGAACTGGTCTTCATCGCGCGTATCGGTTCCGCGTTTGAGACGCACTTCGATACTGGCACCGACATCAGTTCGCTCGATTCGCTCTGGGTTTGCAGTGTCGTCTGTCATGGTTTGAAGGAGCACAGCGTCGTGCCCCGCACCCGCTCGGGGCACAGAAATTCGAAACCGTCACTTGAGGTCGTAGCGGTTCTCCAGGGCGTGTCGATACCGCGCCTGGAGTTTCTCGGCGACCGATTCGCCACTCCCCGCTGGCTTCGCGATAATGCTCGCAAACTCCGCAGCCGGTTTCCAGCCGTCGTCTTCCCGCTCGGCGTCCCACTCCTGGACGACAGCTCGGCTGCCGTCCACAACGACGTACAGCACTCGACACGCGGGCCGTTCGCGATTCGGGAGCCCAGTTCGGTCCCCGGTCTGTGGATCCACCTCGAACTCCAGGTGGAGACCCCATCGATAGTAAACTACCCCACCCTACTTCGCTCACCGCATACGCGGTTCGCTCGTTGAGGGTGGGGCTTTGATGTGGACTCCCGGCAATCAGTCGCCAGCAATAGGCTGGTGACTCTCGCCGTTCAACGTCCCACCATTTATACGCACGTCTACTGGTGCGTCTCCGCTCCCCGACTTGGGCGAGGAACGGAGTCTATGTTGTCGCTTTCGGGCGTACCGTAGCCCGATGTTCTTTGCGCCGTTGTAGTCTGCGTTCACCTCGTAGCCGCACTTCTGGCAACAGAAGTGTTCTCCGTGACGGTTATCGTCGTGTGTGAACCCACAGTCCGTCCGAGAACAGCGTTGGGACGTGTGGTTCGGATCAACTTGCTCCACGGAGACACCCCATTCTGGTGCCTTGTACTCGACGTACTCGAACAGGCGTCGGAACGCCCATATGTGGTGCCACTTTGCTTCGGGAAGCCGCTCCCGGATGTCCGTCAAGTCCTCGAACACGATTACGTCGCACTCGTTCTCAACGGCTTCCGTGACAAGTTCGTTGGCAACGGTATGGATGTACTGCTTCCGCCATTCTTCTTCACGCTTTCCGAGGCGAAGCAGGGCGTTGTGCGCGGCTTGTGTCCCACGCTGTTGCAGCTCTCCTCGTCGCTTCTCGAACTCCCCAATCCAATGGTCGTAGTCGTCTCCTTGCCAGAAACGCCCGGTGGAGGAAACAGCAAGACTGTTGACACCGAGGTCGATACCGAGGACTGTTTGGTGCCCGGTATCTGCCGAAACCTCTGCGTTGTCACTTCTGTCTTCGTCTTCTTCAGAGTCATACTTCCGAGTGGTAATATGGAAGTAGAACTCGTCGTCCACCGCGTCGTACTGGAGTGTACTCGCCCGGAACTCATACTCCTCGGATAGCACGTACTCTTCGTATGGTGTGGGGCTGTCCGAAGGAAGTTCAAAGTCACACTCGACACGCCCGTTGACAGTCGAGAGTGAGACTTTGTTCCGGTAGAATGTGGCGCTGCGCTTGTCGTAGACTATACTCCACGACGTGAACTCCGGTTGACTGACTTGCTTGCCGTTCTTCCACCGTTCAACACACCCCTTGGTTGCTTGGACGGCGCGTCGGATGGCTTCTTGAACAAGGTTTGCAGTGAGTTCGGTTTCGTCGCGGAGGTCGTCGTAGAGCGCGTTTCGTGCGGTTGTGTTGGCCGTGATGCACTCGGTATAGGAGTTGTCGGACCAACAGAACTCGGCAGCGCGGTTGGCACAATGAAGGAACTGGCGGGCGGATTTGTGGAGGTCGTCGCGGCTCTCGTTGGGAACGACGAGTTTGACGGGTGCGGTACGCCGGACCTCCATATTTCAGATGAGTATCCGACGGTTGTTAAATACTTGGGAGTCAGTCTGCCGATGCATACTGGTTGTGTGGCACCATGTCGGTTTCCTCTCCGGCCTACTCACTCACTCCGTTCGCTCCTTGAGGCCGGAGGCTCCACCTCGAAAGTGCTGGATCGCATAGAAGGCCTTCTCGTCACGCTCGATGGGTTCGTGGCGACCGTGTTCTGCCCACGAGTCTGGCAGGGGTCGGTTCTCGCTTTCGTCCTTCCAGCGCCATTTGTACTCGGTCCCTGAACCGCCGTTCCGCTGGGAACTCCTGCTCATCTCTCTCAGCCACCGGAGAGTCCACAAAATCGCACTGAAAGTGCCGTATCACGACGTCTTGCGCTTCTAGATGTCAGCTAAACAGTCGAGAATGTGTCGAGGACATCTTGTGTCGTATACACAGGTACCAAGTCTTGACTCTGGAAATCAGTATCATCGCTCCATATTCCAGCGTCAGTGCCGAGCGCACAGGCCAGATAGAGGACATCATCTGGGTCTGTATCACCAATCGCTGTATCAGCGTCGTCAATATGGTTCTGGAAGGAACGTACGGGGACAGTCTCGATGTGCCTGAACAGCAGGTCGATGAACTGCTGCACTCGGTCTTCGTCCATCCCTGATTTCTCGATGACTAACGGCTTGTATTTGCCCAGCTCGTCTACCACGATTTCAGGAGTGAGAAGTTCTGGCTCCAGCGTCACAATCAGTTCCCGTGTTTTCGAATCCGCGATGAGAGCGGATATGATGACGTTCGCATCAACAATCAATTTCATCCGGAATCAATCCGACGTATCTTCGAGACGCTCGCGTGCGCTTCCGTTTATTTTGTCAGCAATTTCGGCGACATCCGCTTCAGTGAGTTCGCTATCGCCAGTGAGTTCATCCATAACATCTAGTTGCTGGACTTTCTCCTGAATCGCCTGTCGAGTGACCTCACTCCAATTGATCTCTGGATGGCGCTCCATCTGTTCTTTGAGCGTCTCATCGACATTGACGGTAATACTTGGCATACAGTATCCTATGTGTACACAGATTACTGTGTTTTTCGGTGCTCACATGAACAGACAACACGAGCTACGACTCTTCCAAGCTGTGATGCTACGCTGCAGTCGGCCCGTGTCGAATATCGTGGACCAACCGGAACAGTGCCCAGCCGTACAGCACGACCGACGCTGACCACAGCCACCGGTGGTACGGTAGGTCGGCGCGAGCCGCCACCAACGCGATGGGCGACACGACAAGTCCGACGCCGGCGGAGATACAGAACTGGACCAGCCCACCGCCCACACGGCACGGAAGCCGACGGAGGGAATCTTCCAGGGCGATGGCGGCCCCCAGCAGCACGATGCCGCCACCGACAGCACCCAGGGTGAACCTCAGCATCCTCGACCACCGACCGACAGTGCAGCGATTGGCTGGACGTCCACTCGGCCGAGCTCTGACTGGGTTAGCACGGCACACAGTCCCTCCCGAGCCTCAGCACGCGAACACGGTTCGATATCGACTCCATGTCGCCGGTCGATTCGCACCCTGGCGAACGGCTCCGATGCCGAGGCGCTGAGATGCTTGCTTTGACAGAGAATCCATTCGGTGCTGAAGTCTGGTGCTGACTGGAACCGTGCCGCGACCGGCTCGTGACGCAGTTCGACCAGCACACACTCGGCGAACGCCACAGCCTCCGTTGGCGAGCGCAGCGTCGGGACATCCGCCTCCAGGTCCTGCCACGCTGCGGGAGTGTCGGGCACACCCACCGTCTGCGAAATGATTTGGTTGTTCGGCGCTGCCGCTTCGGCGACTGTAAGTGACTCCTTGTTTCGGAACATAACGGTGTGTGAGCGCCCGTTTTTCGACGCCCCTCGCCCGTCTGGGGCCCAGAAAATTTGCTGGGCGTGGCTACTCGTTAACGTGGTCTTGGAGTCGTTGATACCACATCCGCAGCGTTGGCGGGACCACCTCCGCGGCCTCTGCAACAGTCGTCTGAGCCCATTCTTGGCCAGTCTCTTCACCGGCGAGATAGACACATCCCGCCGCGATTCCCCGCCGACTCCCGGTGAACCCCTGCTCGTCGTCAACCAGCTGTGCCAACTCCCGAGCCCGTCGACCTGTCGCGTCGGTAGCCGGCACGGGCATCGCTTCCAAGACCCTCGGCACCCGCTCACTCGGGCGCTCAATGGGAATCGGGAGTTCGAGGTCACGTTGAAACACTTTGTATACCGTCCAGATGTGGGACTCCGAACACCGTGCCACTTCGGCGAGCCGGTGCATCTCGATGGCGTTGTTGCACCGACAGGCGATATAGACCGCCGCTGCAGCGCCGCCCTCTATCGATCGTCCGATCAGAAGGTCCGCATCTTGGGCGGTCTTGAACAGCGAGCACGCCTGGGTGCGAATCGTATCTGACAGCTCAAGCGCGCTGGTGACCCGCCGAATCTCGCCCAGTCCGTGCGAAAGGTTTCGCTGGCGCTTGGACTCGAACCGCGACCGACGGTGGAGAGTCCGCTGACGGCTGAGCCGGCGCTTTTTCCGCGCCGTCAGGACCGTCCCGTTCGCATCCGAATGGGCACGACCAATCTCCGTCGAGAGCCCCTTATCGTGCCGGGTTACCGTCCGAGGAGCGCCAGTCCGGCGACACTCGTCCTCGTCAAATGAACGCCATTCCGGACCGTGGTCGATCTGCTGTTCCTCGACCACAAGCCCGCAGTCGGAACAGTGCGTCTCTCCGCCGACTCGATCAAGATGACCACCACACTCGGGACACGTTGATGGAGTGCTGGACTTACCTGTCGGTGCAGATTGCGATGACATGTGTTTCTCCTCCACCCGCAAGGGAGTCAGAAAAACTCGCTACAGGACGGCTCAGTTGGCGTCTGGAAGCCGTCCATCGGGCCGCGGAACCAAACCGTCCCGAATCTCAATATCGACCCGACGCAGGTGCTTACACCGCTCTGCAATGTCCGGACAGCTGCACGATTCGGCCAGCACGTCAGCCTCGTAGACACTGCCGGACGCCGAGTGTACCTCATAGCGGCCGGGTTTCTCGAGGAAGGATATGTCCATGTCCTCGCGTTTGGCCCGCTTGGTCCGGTCCTCGTCGTCGCTGTGGACTGCGAAGGGGTCGTCTTCAGGGTCAGTTAACTCTCCGTCGTCGAATCGTGCCTGAGCGACTCCGCCGTCAGTCGCGGAAAAGCGAACCTCACTGTCGACGTGTTCACCGAAGCCATCATCCAATTTTCTTCGTTTGACCCAGCCGGGAATCGGACGCTCGCCGGTGACAAACGCTACCCGCCGCCGATGCTTGCAGGTCACCTCGCGGTGCTCATCGTCCGGACACTCACAGGTTTCTTCCAGAGTGTCGACGAGATAGGTCGCTCCAGAACTCGACACGACCAGATACAGGTCGGGCGCACCGCGAGCCAGCCCGATATCGTCAAGGACGCTCATTACCTCCATCAGGGCGGCCTCGGTTCGGTCGGGAAGGTCACTAATCTCGGGCCTGTCGGTCGTCGCTGAAGGGTTCTGTGTCGCCATGTCTGTAGGGGCGAGACGCACTCACCGGTACGCCTCTCACCCACCAGAGGCCCAGAAAATCACCCTACGAGTAGCGCCGGCCGAGTTCGAGCGCTCGTTCATGGCGCTCATCAAGGTGATCGATATCCTCTCGATATATCGTCCCTGGACGTGCGATGAACCCACAGGCACGGGCACAGAGAAACACCACCTCCCAGCCACCCGGGACCGCACTGAAGCGATACAGCAACGATGAACTGCATCTGGGACAGGTTGCATCGGGATGTTCGATGATCATCGGTCCACCAGCCGTTCGTGGACTTCGGGGTTGACTACCGGGACGACGCCGGTCACCTCAGTTTTCCCGTACCCTTCTCGAAGGAGATCGTGGACATCGTTCGCGAGAGCGACCGCTTCGTCCCGCTTCTCAGGGGTCTGCGCGTTGGCCGAGAAATCCGATGGGCTAACGCCCCGAACTTCGATGAAGAATCGCGGTTCAGCCTCACACATCGGCCTCAACCTCACTGACCAGAAGGGTCGTCTCATCACCCTGTGCCGTCATCGGGACCCGGTGCGTCCGGACGAAATCTGAGGTTGCGAGCGTGTGTTCGACGAGCCCGACAAAGCCTTCCTCGACGTCGTCACCAAACTCGATAACCGCATCTGGGTCGGGAACAGCTGCATACTCATCGTCCTCTGCTGTCGCTGGCTCTGAGACTTGCTCTTTCGACATGATCAACCACGCGGTGCTGGAATAGCCCCGCATCCAGCTGGGGCTCACAAAACGGGAGCCGTTTCACCGTCGTCTTGCCCCTCGTCGCGAAGTTCCCGCGCCCGCATCCGCAACGCGGCCTGGACCTGTGTGCGGTCGCGATGCTGGGACTCGTAGGCGACGTACTTCTGGACTGTCTCGATGGAATCCATACAGCAGATGCCGGCCCGGATCGGTCGGAGGCGGTCAGCATCCAGCAGTCTCTCTGGCGGAAGGCGCTCAAGAACCGCCTCTGTTTCGTGTTCGGGCATACCACTCACTCTGCAGCAGCAGAAAATTCGCTGAGTGTGAGCTGGTCGTCCATCTTGAACCGACACTCAGGATAGTGCGCGAGAACGGTCCCATCGAAGACCGCCCAGAAACTGAGCTTGTGGGGCTCGACATGCTGCCAGAACCGAGCGTGCCGCAATCCGTCTTCGACCCGCCGGGCTTCGACGTGGGGCCAGCACTCGCGCTCGATTAGCGCCATGCGGACGCTCCCTCTGGCCGGTCCTGCATATACAAGTTGGCCAGCGACAGGCCTGCGTCGAGCGTCTGCCGCGTCCCGACAAGTTTCGTCGCCCGTTCGAGTCGCCACCTGTTGTCCTTTCTTTTGAGCAGGACCGTCGCCCCGGTGTCGGGGATGAGCCACCCAATCGTGTCGGTCCCAGCGGCGAGATACTCCCACTGCCCAGCGGCGGCCTCTCGGGCCGCGGCCTGTCTATCAATCTGGCCATCCGATCGGGGTCCGCCGGCGCCGAAATCGCCGAGCGTGGCTACCTCGCCGGTCATCGCGATGCCCCCTGTTTCCAGTGTTCCACCTCGGTGAGAATCGCATCGATGGTGGTCGCGACTCGTTGGACTAGCGGGGCCTGAGCGTCAACGTCAACGGTGACCTGTGCTCGGAGTGCAAGGACATCCGGCGTCGACAGCCACGGTAGCCGGTCAGCGACAGAACTGAGGACCACTGCCTGGAGGTCGGTATCAAGCGGTTGCTGCTCGCGAATAATGGTCGTTATCGGGGCGACGAAATTCCGACGGGACGGGAGTCCACGAGTATGCCGACTCGACTCGTGTTTTGGATAGTTCTGATACATCCTCTCGGCCGCCAGAGGAACACAAAAGATGGTCTAATCCAAGCTAAATCCAATATATCTAATATATTTTGTAAATGTGTTGTAATTCATCGGTGCTTGTTCATTCTTCTCTATCGTCTGGAGTCCGTCATCAGTCTCGCAAACAGGTTTTTTCCCATCTGCGTCGCTAATTCTCTCACCAGTAAACGTCGCGTTTGGTCCATATTCTTCTTCACAGTGCCTCTGGCTCGCTAACTCAAACAGGTAGAATTGATACCCCATCCAGAATAGAAACAACGCAATGACTATTAGTTGAGCCATTCTCCCTATCAGGTACCGCCGCCGCTCCTGTTTATTCATCTCACTCATGTTGGTTCACACGTCTGCATCATCTAGTCCGACCTGAACGATCTCAATAAAAACAGGAGTCATGTTTCTGAAACGCTTCTTGTCGTGTCGTTGCTGTTTGTCTGACATCCTCGCACCCGTTTGAGGAGCATAAAATCACGGCAACTCGCACTAGACTTCTAACTGTCTCGGCACCGGCCAAACCGTGGTCTGACAAATCGTTCAGAGCCGTCTACACTCGGTATCGGGTGTCCGTCTCCCAGTAGGAGTTTAGCAGGCTGAGTGAACCGCCGACAACACCAAGAATAACAGCAGTTATCAAGAGACTCACGAGGAACTCAAACTTCAGGACTGAGTTGAATATCCAAGTAAGTATACCCCCAAGAAAGAGTGCTATTATAAAACCGTATTCAACGAAAGTCGCTACCAGTATTTTGAGAGTATCTGGCATGGCTAGTAAACCACCGGATATGAATGAATTACACTTCTATTAAAATATAGTTCTGACTTTTCAAGCCCAGATATCAAGACCAGCCTGTTCGCTTTCAGTTGGAGTGCCGCTGGTCGTCTCGACACGTTCCGTATCGAACGGTGGCTTGGCCAACCGAACAGCCTCGTCGTTGTACGACCACTTCGTCCGTTTCACGCAGCCGATGGCAAGAACAGGACTGCACTCGACACAGGTACTCACGGAACCCTCAAACCCGACAATCTCTACTGACCAAGCGATGATACTCTGGATTCGGTGAGTATCTTCTTCTGGCCGGCGAGTACTGGACGACCGGCAGCCAACAGCCCCACAGCAGTCGCACGTCACCAGATACTCGCGGTCTGCTTCGTGGAAGAGGGGCGCCGCTTGCTCCATGTTGTCTCGGTTGGCGAAGGCGCACTCGCCACAGATTGCGAAGTGGTACACACCTTCCTCACGGTCGACATCAGCAGGCCACCGGAGGTACGTTCGTGTCCGCCCGAGGTACTCCCAGTTTCGGGTCCCACAGAACCGGCAGTACTCGGCCTCAGCATCTTGTGATACATCGCTCATTGCGACCATCGGTCCAGCGTCGACTGTTCGCGAATGTTTTCGACGGGACAGAGGAACCGCCACTTGTACCGCTCGCGGATTGGTTTGTCCTCGCGATTGCTCGCCTGCCCTGGCTCGCGATACCCGGTACAGGTCCACCCTTTGTCCCGCAACGCCCGCACCATCGCGCCGTCGAAATCCGCCCGCACCCACGTTAGGAGGAAGCGAACGTCCTCGTCGGCATGGTCACGAACGAATCGCTCCTGGGCCCGCGCGAGTGCCGCTGATGCGAGGTTCGGCATCCGAACACCGATGCAAATCCGAGCGGCCTCGACGATGGTGTCGCCGGCGACCACCTCACTGTCGACGACGGGCTCGTCCGTCGACAGGAGGATCCGCCGGGCCGTCGGTCGAAGACGCTTCGGGAGCGGGTCGATATCCAGCGGCTCTGGATGGAGCTGGCCGGCGACGCCGTACCGAATCCGCTTGCGCGAGATGAGCGGGTAGCGCCAGGTGATAGCGCCGACCAGTGCCCCCTGGAAGTACACGCCGTGATGGGCGATGTTCACCGACGGCAGCGAGTCCATGTAGGAGTGGTGCGCCTCGTACACGGCTGACGCTGTCTCGCGGGAGATTGGGTCGACATCGACGTGGTCAGCGAACCGGATGCCGAACGGCGCCGTGAACGGTTGCCCATGATCGTGAATCGGACATGAACACGACGGCGTTGGTTGGTGCTGGAACGACTCTGGTTCGGAGTGGGAAGCAGACTGAGCCATCCTCTCGCCCGCCAGAGGAGCACAAAATCCGGAGTGTTAACCAACACTAGAGCCTGTTGCCACTCTTGAATTCCCGCGCGTCAACCCAGTCCGATAGTCCCCACTCATCACTCATCCATAGGCAGATCTGGTATAAAGAAATAGACTTACTTCCAAACAGGGGGAAAATTCTGTCCCGGGCAAATGCCCGAGTGTGAAGATCCACACACCTGATTTCTAGTGAAAACTGGAATATCTGTTCCAGCTTGTGTGACAAACACTCACTCACGAGGGGACGGGCCACACACCAGTGAGCGTGTCAAAAACGGGTTCATTGCTGTAGCGTTTGGACCTGCGGTGCTACCCCGACGGCCATGCTACTGTTCCGACAACGCGTACACATTGTTGTCAAAGCTCCCAACATAGACGGTGCCATCCACCACTGCTGGTGACGAACCCACTTGACCGCCCGTCCCGTAAGACCATTGGTCGGTGCCACCCTCGGCCGACAACGCGTACACACTGGTATCGTTGCTCCCAACATAGACAGTGCCATCAACCACCGCCGGTGACGAAGCTACCCAGTCACCCGTCTGGTAGGACCATTGCTCGGTGCCATCCTCGGCCACCAACGCGTACACATAGCTGTCGTCGCTCCCAATGTAGACGGTGCCATCCACCACTGCCGGTGACGAACGTACTACTCTACCTGTCTCGAAGGACCATTGCTCGGTGCCATCCTCGGCCGACAACGCATACACATAGTGGTCGTCGCTCCCAACATAGACGGTGCCATCCACCACTGCCGGTGACGAAAACACCCATTCACCCGTCTCGAAGGACCATTGCTCGGTGCCATCCTCGGCCGACAACGCATACAAATAGTGGTCGTCGCTCCCAATGTAGATGGTGCCATCGACCACTGCCGGAAACGATGACACTAATCCACCAGTCTCGAAGGACCACTGTTCGGTGCCATCCTCGGCCGACAACGCGTATACATTGTTGTCAAAGCTCCCAACATAGACAGTGCCATCGACCACTGTCGGTGACGACCGCACTTGATCACCCGTCTCGAAGGCCCATTGTTCGGTGCCATCCTCGGCCGACAACGCGTACACATTGGAGTCGAGGCTCCCGACGTAGACAGTACCATCACCCACTGCCGGGGACGAAGCTACTGCATCATCCGTCTCGAAGGCCCATTGTTCGGTACCGTCTTGGGCCGACAACGCGTACACACTGTCGTCCCAACTCCCAACATAGACAGTGCCATCCACCACTGCCGGTGACGAACGCACTTCAGCGTCCGTCTCGAAGGCCCATTGTTCGCCAACGGGTCCTTCCGGCCCTTCAGATGAGCTACAGCCAGCAATCACACCCACACCAGCAGCCCCCACCACACGAAGCCACTCCCGACGAGTCCGATTTGACATATTTGTACCATAAAGTGCTGATATATAAACTCAATTGGTAACTGGTTTTTCAAGAAGCGCCCTGCCGCTGTCGCGAAGTGTCAGATTCTCGCGTTCATGAAACGGGAACCTGACGGTTGCTTTCGGCGGGAGTTCCCGGTACGTCCCTCGACCAGTCCGAACCGCTGTCGGCCTGCCGCTGAAGATATCCCGCTCGCGAAGCGCGTCGACGTAGTCACTCCCGGCGAGGACGACCAGTTCCCGACAAGGCGACTCGTCCTGGTCGGCGGCGTAGAGACGACGAAGCCAGCTGCCGAGCGCCGAGTGGACCCCCATCGCCCACCGGTCCAATTCCGTCTCGACTGGGTCACCCGAATGGAGTTCGTACGCTGGCTTGTCATTGATCGGCACGTCTCGAAGGTCGTCGATTGTTGTGTGGTAGGGGTCGACCTACAGCCGCGGCATGAGGACCGCGTGTTCCGCCGAGAGGATTCCCCATGTGTTCGGCCACCGATCGGCCGTCCCGGCCCATCGGACAGCAGCCTCGACGTACTGGCGTTTGACCGCAAAGTATGACGACGTATACAGTTCGCGGGCCTCCACTGTTTCCGAAGCTATCGCTGCCCCACATCCAATGAGCACGAAACGGCCACGGGTTCGCTCACCGGGCATTCTCACTGGCTATCCGGGTGCTCTCCCTCGAACACCTCACCGGACTCCTGGGCCCGGCAATGCTCGGTGCCAATGTCGTCTATGTCGCTATCCGGCTCCTGCTCGTCCGTCGACTGCTGTTGGTCGGTACTCATTTGAAGAATCCTCACCCGACTGGGTGGCACAAAATCTAACTGTTAACCAACAATTGCCGATTTTTGCCTCGTGTTGGTTAATACAAGTCTCACGGCCGCCGCTCACCAATCGGTGTCAGTCCCTCGCGGTACTCGATTCGGTCCCGTTCGTATTCATCGCGATAGGCCAGCGTCTGGCCGTTCTCGTACTCAACGACGATAGCATCCTCCAGGTCTCGACCACCCGCATGGTGCCCGTCGGCGGCGAACACCCGGTCCATCGGTTCCGCTGTTAGCGGATTCCGGTCTTTCTCCCTCGACGGCCACACCCCGACCGACTGCCAATACCGCTTGATCTCCCGAAGACTCTCCCGGACCGTCTCCCGAATCGAGAACTCATCAGCCTCTCGATAGCCGTGTGGCGAGAAGTACTGGCCTTTGAGCGCCGCGAGATGAATCCCGTTCCAGTCCACTCCGACGATGTCCGCCGGTTCCTCGCCGGTCACACGCGGTTGAGTGAGCTCATCGATCACCTCGTACTGCTTCGGGGGACTCGCACCAAGCAGATGCACCCGACGACCCCGCCAATCGACGATGTTGGTGTACTCCCCAGCTGTCTTGTCCGAATACCCCATCGGGTAACCCAGTACAATATCCTTGTCGACGGCGTCGATTGCCTCCCGGCACTTCGGGACGATGATGAGCTCCGTGTCGGGGAACTTCGACTTGAGTTCCCGCGCGGCGCGGTTGTACTCGCGTGCTTCCTCGACATCGTAGGCATCGCCGAGGATTCCAATCGAGGGTGCATACCGCTCAAATCGCTCGATGTACCGGTCCAAGTCGGGATTCCGAAAGTCGTTGTCCAGCATCTCAATTGGGACGTCGACGTTCCGCAGCGACGACTGGTAGGAGTAGTCCTCGCGAACACCGACAGTGAATCCGAGCCGATACGCGTCGACGACGAACGGCTCACGATGGAGGAAACCGATCCACTCGGCTCGCTGTGCGTCGTCGATGGCCGTTGCTGACCAGGAGTAGATCGCCTCTGAAGACATGGAACACCAAGCGCGCCCATCGGCGCGCTCAGCTGGCTAGCGCGCCACAAAACCACCCCGTAGTTTAAATTGGGTTACGTGACAATCAGCAAGTAAGAGGATGGCCAAGCCCGGCGTTGACCCTCGCTTTACCGATCCACACAACTTCGACGGCTACTGGCCGCCAGATTGGGATGCCCGTCAGCAACTGGTCGTTAAACGCGACGACTGGACGTGCCAGAACTGCAATACCCGCAACCCAGACAACCTCTGTACGATTCCTGAGCAACCAATTGACCACGGTGGAAGCTTCGAGCTTTGGAACCTCATCACGCTGTGTGAGGACTGCAAATTCGAATTCCAACAATCGAACGAGGCAGGCCAAGGGACAGCCCAGTCGTCGAATACGTCTGGACCAGAGAGAGGCTCCACAGACGGCCTCGATCAGCCAGCGGCACCAGGCACTAATTCCACAGACCAGCAGGAAACAGATGCCTCTGCAGTGACCGTGGAAACTGATCCAGAATCGGAACCCAATGAGACGGTCTCTGGACTCAAACGAGCAGTCGTCGCTTTCGGCGGTGGCACAGCCCTGGCCGGGACATATATCGGTGCGTTAGTCATCGCCTCCATCGCCCCAGACTGGATGTTCTCGCTATTCTTCCTTGGCCTGCCATTCGCCGGGCTGGCCACCGGGTCCAGGTGGCCACTCTCGACTGTTGTCGCTCTCGGCCATGTGGCTCTGTTTTATGTCGCCATCGCGCCGTTTGCCCCGCCGAGCATGACGGTCACCAACCTCCGCCTCTGGATACCGTTTGTAGTGCCTCTGGTCGGAATCGCGTACGGACTCGCTGCAGACCACTATGACCTGTCGCTACGTGACCGGCTCCGACGGCCTCAGATTCTCGATTGATGGTCGAGTGCGTTCGTCGACGATATGTAGGCTGAAAAACTACGAATAGCGGAATGTGGACTTATCGCCGGTAGTATCGGGCCCGTGTTATACGCACACATACTGGGAGAACCTTTCTGTACTCGGCCAGTATCGGTGCAAATATGCGAGTCAGTCGGGAGGTCTGGGACGATCAACAACCGCCAGCGGTGTTTGAGACGGCCGACACCGACGCCGAACGCCGGCGGATTCTCAAGGCCGTGCGTGAGGACAACCGGGTCGAAGCGTTCCCGCTGGTCGCCCAAATTGCGGCTGGAGACGGGGGTTATGAGGGGAGAATCCGCCGGGCAGCGATGAGTGCGGTCAGTACGATTGGCGAGCCGGATGCCATCTATGCCGTAGCACTGGGCGTGGCCGCCGACGAATCTGCTGAGTACTGGACGCGGATGATGGCCGTAGAAGCACTTTCAGACCTCGAGGAAAGCGTCTACGACGAGCGGCTGCCGGAGACACTAATTGAGGCTCTGACCGACGGTGAGTCAACTCCTGAGAACGAGTCCAAGCGCAGGCAGTTCTGGATTGTCGCGTTCAAGCTACTGGCGACGTGTGACCCTGATCTGGCCCGCCGGACGGCGCTGACAGTACTGTCCGAGTCCCGGCAGCTGGACGAACGCAAGAGAGCCATAGCCCGCGCTCTCTCTGGAGCCGAGAGCGCAATCGTTGACGAACAGATACTACAGGTACTTGAGCGAATAGCGACCGATACCGATGGCGACGGGGAACTCCAGGAGGCTGCTGTCGATGCGCTCGTCGCTCACTGGCCCGATCGTGCGGGGGAACTGGCCAGACGGCTGCTTACCGACGGGGTGACCATCCGTTCGAGTGGGGTCCAGAAGTCGCTCGTCTCGACTCTCGATGGCAGCGACGAAGGAGATAGAACCGTTCTCAGGACCGTCCTCGACGAGCAATGGCGAAGCACTGGTGTACGGATTCGGGCGGCGAAAGAACTGGCAACCAGTGGGACTGCCGCAGATCTTCGGGCGGTGTGTGACGCCTTCGGGTTTCCAACCAATCGGGAGGAAGAGCTCGGCTACTCCAGCGTTTCGTTCAGCCGTGTTGCTGATACGTTGCTCTCGTTCGACCATGAGGCTGTGCGGCCGGTGTTTGAGGCCGTCGCGGGCGATACGTCCGCAAGGAACCGCGACCGGCTCGCCGCAATCAAGGGCCTCGGGACACTTGGTGATACACGCTCAGTCCCGGTACTGGTGTCGCTGCTCGACTCTGAGCAGGAGGAACGGCGCCGTCGGTTGTCCACCTGGCACCGAATTGTATCCGCCCTGAGTGCAATTGGCAGCGACGAGGCACTCGACGCACTCATCCAGGGTGACGGCGCCGATCTTTCAGGGATGGCGGCGCGAGTAGCGGACGGTTCGGCCGATGCGTGGCGCCGTCGCAACGCAGCGGAGGCCCTCGGTGAAGCTGGCGACGAGCGCTCCGTCCCAGTCCTCCAATCAGTGCTTCTGTCGGAAGATTTGTTGGCGGTCAAGCACGGTCAGTCGAAAATCGCGAGAGCACTTGCGGAAATCGGCACTGAACTAGCCTACCAAGCGCTTGTTGCCGCCATTGAAGCCGATACTAACATCCGAACCACGTACGCCGCTGCCAAACAACTCGCATGGGACCAACCGACCTGCTTAGAGATACAGACGCGTATCGATGCCCTCGATAGGGCTCTCCAGGAACTGTCGGAGACACCCCAGACTCGATGGGGGCCCAGGTTCCGGACCCGGCAGCTCTACGAGTCACTAGGAGAGCTACGGGCTGATGCGGATTTAGAAGCGGCTGTCGAGGCTGCGGGCTCATATGACGGTAAGTACTACCCCCGGGCGCTGGTCGAGCCGGCACTGGCGGCTGGCCGGCTGGACTACCTCCAAGAGTTGGTAGCCTCAGTTGGACTCCCTTGGACCGTTGCCAGTCCGCTGATTGAGGGGCTGGTCGAGCAGCATGAGTCACTCGGCCTGTCGGAGGTCGGCGACTTTCTGCTATGGTTGCTCGATCCAGAGACTGGATCCTACCCGAACGGACGGCATCTCTCGCCCCTGGAGACCGAGGCTGGTGAAAAAGTGATCGGGTATCTACGGACCGAGCGACCCGCTGACTACCGCCAGGTCGTGCTGTCGCTGGTACAAGAGCATCAGACTGGCCTTAGATTGCTGGATGATCTGGACGACGGCGAAGATCGGCTCCAAGCCTGTCTTGTGGCCTTCGAGCGTCTTGGCCAGTACTCGAGGAAACGGCGCCGTCGACTACTGAACGAAATCGCGTCGATGGACCCGGTGGCAGCCGACGATGCTGCTGTGGCGGCGCTAACAGAGCGGGTGGATTGGCTATCTATTGGTCGCCTGCTCGACAGGGGTGACGAACGCGTCGTTGACCTGCTGTGTGAGTATCTCGAGGTGACGACTCGGCCGCAATCAGTCGGCAGCCTCGCCGCCGCACTGCGGGACTCGCCGGCAGATTCCGACATCGTCTTCGAGGCGATCAGGGAGAAGTACCGCGACCCATCGTTTTACCACCGACTCCGGATCGAACACGAGGGCTACAACACTGCAATCAGATATGAGGAGGAACCCGGACGGCTCCTCGGCCATCTCCACGAAATCGACCGTGAACGTGCAATCGAAACGTTCCGTGCGGATCTGGCTGCTAATGAAATAACCGCCCTTCGGCAGGACCTGCTGTCTGCACTCGGAGCGTACCTCTCCGAGGACGAATACCAAGAGGTGTGTCAGTCCTTGCTCGACGACTCGGACCCGGCTGTTCGGCTCGATGCGGCACTTGCACTTACCCGCCGAGGGGAGGTGCCAGCTGTGTCGACACTGCAAGAACTGGTCTTGTCGTCTGGGCTCGACTTATCCGACCGCAAGAGTGCCGTGGCTGCCATCGGCAACGCCGACAAGGAAGTGGCGGTGAACCATCTGATTGAAATCATCGAGGCTGACCACGACTACGATGTCCGTGGAGAGGCCGATTCGGTCCGGGCGGCTGCGGTTACGGCGCTCGCCCAACAGGAGACCGTAGAGGCTATGCGATATCTCCAGAACAGAAGTACCAATGACGGCGCAATCTGGCGGGCGTCCTCGGCGACGCTACAGGCGGAGTGAGTCTGTCGGGCGTACCTATTCGACGGCGTCGATGACTTCCGCTGCTGTCTTGGAAATCCGGTCTAGTCGGTCCCGTACTGTCTCCGGTGCATCCCCGTCCCACGCTGCGAGATAGAACGCCGCGTTGTCCGCGTCCAGCCCGAAGTGCCGACTGACGATGTAGGCAACCGCCTCGGCTTCGACCTCTCGACGTGACCGCTCTTTTTCGTCGTCACAGTCGAAATGCAACAGCGCGTGGGCAAATTCGTGGATGAGCGTGCTCGCGAGGTCAGCCCGATTTTCACGGTCAACTACCTCCACGACTGGCTTGGTCGTCGTGGGGCTCCGTCGCTCGCACACCCCGCTGGCTGATCCGTGAGTCCACTCCCCCGGTGGAACGATTCTCGCGTCGACGCCGATGACGTCAGTCACCTCGAGCAGCGCTTCGACCAGTCCATCCGTCTGCCCGTATGCCTCGGTCTCCAGCTCGGGAAGGGGCTCGCCCTCAGTCTGGGAGATGTCGAACACCGACGTTGGCCGGAATCCGACCAAGCCTCGCGACCACTCCTCGGGCTCCGTCTCGTCGAACTCACAGTCAGTGCGCTCGTGGTACGAGGGAGAGTTCCCACACTCCGGGCATTTGTCGGTGATGATAGGCGCCCAGATCCAGATGGCCTCCTCACCCGCCTGGACCTGCCGGTCGAACTCGTCTTTCCAGGTGTTGTACCCAGCGACCTTCGTCGCCTCGGGACACTGTAGTTTGATCAGCAGCGTGTTCCGGGCCGAGTAGTCGTGGAACTTGCTCTGGACGTCCAGCCATTGCTGGAACTGCTTGCTGGCCTGGGCCTCGTCGGTTAGCTTGGCGAGGTCTTCGACCCACGCCTCCAGCTGCTCGCGCATCTCATCGGCCCGTGTGTCTGAATCGTCGAACGAGTGGGTGGTCGTCGTACTGTGCTCCTGGTCGGGAGTCTCGGAGTTCATCGTCGACATGAGTCTGTGTCGGGACGCACTCTCGGGCACGCCCCCGCACCCGCCAAGGGGGACAGAAAAGTATCTTAACCAACAGAGTGAAGATTCCGGCACCGAATGTTGGTTAACATCTATGCCAGAGGAACCCACACAACCAGCGACTCTCCCATCGGGCATTGTCGATGAGTGTTCGGCCCTATCAGTGGACCAACTTCAAGAACTCGCCAAGTATGCCGAGTCGCTGGCTGAGTATCGAGAACGGGAGAAACGACTCGAAGGTGAGGACGAGTCATCAGACGAGGCACCGGATGACAGACCCGATGAGGTACCAACTGGGGCGTCGGTCACGGTCAAGGAAATCAACGACAATCGCTATCGCTACTGGCAGTGGCGTGATGGGGACAAAATCAAATCGAAGTACATCGGTCCAGCCAATCCAGACGAGTGATTCACTGTTGATTATCCTTCGTCATTGGCTGCTTCCCAGCCTTGGTGAAAATACGCCAGAGCGGTGTCGGAATCGAATTTTTCACCGGAAGGCCAGTGTACGAGGCACTGGTCCTCGGGCACTGCTTTGACGATACCAGCTGCCCTGAGTTCCTGCACAATCCGGCGTGCCCTGGACTCGTCGACGTCGACTGTCTGTACTCGGTGATTATCTCGGTCCTGTGCGAGTTGACGGCGCTCAAACCGTTCGTAGTCTGGTCGTGAGTCGTTCATGATTGCTCCGCACCACGAAGGAGCGCAGAAAGTCTATGCCAGAAGCAAACCGAGGGGAATCAATCAAACTAGTTTAGGGTCCTGAAATCAGGAGCCAATCACTTCCACAATATGCCCAACACGCGAATCATCTTCCAAGGCATCTAACACCGAATCGGGGTTGACATCTCCAGCGAGTGTATACATGTTCGACATTCCTTGTCCCCGGCCGCGACCATGGCGGTCTTTCGACAAGACATTTGAATGGACGAGATCGTTCAGCTTTTCTCTAAATGTGTGCTGTTTGAGCTCATTGGCATCAATGTACTCACAGAGATCGGAGTACAGTTGATGGAGTGCCGTCGTTTCACCCGTCGCACCATTCAGTTCGGCAGAAACAACGGTGAGTAGTGCGATTTTACGCTGCGTAGTTTCAGCACCAATCGTATCAATAAGGGCTTCTCTCTCGATCTCCTCTTTCGCAGCACGAACATGGCGTTCGCCAACCATTCCGACACCTTCGTCATCGGCGAGATCACAGGCGTAGGACAGCAATTCGATGGCCTGTCTAGCGTCGCCTGTTTCTTGTGCGGCGAGTGATGCCGTCAGAGGAATTGTGCCGTCCTCAAGCACATCGCTTTTCAGATGGGTGAAATCCTCATCCCCGTCCTCAAAGTGAGTATCGCGGAGTGCCTGTGCAGTACGGCGAGCAAGGATATTTTGAAGATGATTAGCGTTGTAGGGATTGAACGTGATTTCGCGCTGACCGAGGGATGAACGGACATCAGCGTCGAGATTATTCCTGAACTGTAGGTCATTGGTAATACCGATTATTCCGATTTTGACGTCATCGGGGTTAGCTCGAGAGAGTTCGTAGAGAATATAGTCATCTTCACCAATCGCATCAATCTCATCGAGAATGATGATGACAGTCCCGCCAATAGTCTCGAGTTCGTCGAGAACCATCTCGAATAGCCGTTTCCGCTGGTATCCACTGGGTTCGTCAACTCCCTGACCCTTGCGTACTTCGCGAAGTTCTTTGACGAGTCTGGTTAGGACGTGGTACGAACGGTCAGCTCCCTTGCAGGGGAGATGAATGACTTCCAGTTGCACCCCTTCTTGATTAGCCCACTCTTGAAGTTGTTCAGATTTTAGTTGGACACCCGCAGTTTTTCCTTGACCAGTCGGACCATAAACGAGAATATCGCGGGGAGAGCCATCCATAGTTACAGGCCGGAGCGCCATGTGGATCTTGTCAAGCTCTTCCTCCCGCTCAGGAAGATCGGTTGGTTTGTATTTCCCGACATCAGCCTCAAGAACGTCAATATCTTCGTATATCGTGTCCCTATCCCCGAATCCCTGTGTCATCTTACCTGGGGTATAGATGCCATATTTGATAAAACCCCCCGGTAGAGTGATGAGAGTGACATGGGGTGGCTGAGAGTGTAACTCCACGGGGACGGGGGGTATGAGAGTGTAAATGGTCACAGGAACAGGTGGGGGAGAGGACTGCAATAGTAGAGATGATACTTCAGTTATAAAGCGCCAAACAATGAAGATTTCTGGTGGTCTAGTCAATATACTCAATTAGTTGTTAGAGAGTTTCTCCTATCGATATACTGCTCTTCAGCAATTCGTTCTATCTATTACTATACTAGTATATAACGAAAGCGTTATAATAACGCGAAATCACTCCCACCAAGTCCACAAGAACTCTAGGTTCAGATCTTGAGTGCAAGACGGACTCTAATCGCTGAATTCGCTGTTTTTACACTCTTCCACCCCCCGTGGAGGTCAGTTGACTTGGACCTAAATGGATACCATCCCGTCAGTAGTTACACTCTCATACCCCCCGTCTCCCGGTGGTGGAACTGGTGGTTAAAGCGACTTACAATATTAACCAACACTTCCCGATATCCATACTCTGTGTTGGTTAATGAGGACTCTCGGTGCCTTATCGATACCACAGCCACAGCAGACAACAGTTAGTCAGTCTGTTTTCCGAAGTTGGCCATTAACCTCGTAGAGCCAGCCTCGTTCGAGGAGCCGGTTAAGAACGTAGGTCGCGTCCGCATCAGTCTCGATCTGCTCGGCTTCGGTGAGGAGGATCTCGGTAACCGCCTCCCTGGAGAGTTCGTCCGTGTCCGATGCGTACGCTGTCTCAAGTGACTCGTAGGCGTTCTGGATCCATTGTGGTAGAGATGGCTGGTCGGTACGCCGCATCTGGTGTGAATTAGAGGTGATAGCTGGCAATTTCTGTTGAGTGACACTCCGGACACCGTTCCCGATTGGTGTCGGCCATGCACCCGCACCGACGGCACTCATATAAGACTTCTCGCTGAGGCCCAGAGATGGCCGCTCGAAGGTGCTGAAGCATATGACAGACTTTGAAAGCCCGTGACAAATAGCTAGCCCGTCTTTTGGCCTCACAGTTCATGATTACGGCGATAATCACGACCATTGTCCTGGAGAGGCTGCTACCTCTGCTTAGCCTGAGAGGTATGAGCGGAAATCGCATTCGCAGGGACGGGGCCGAAGAACGGTTTTCACAGAGTTGATTTCAGAACGGGTGGGACGAACTAGGTGCTCAGTGTACATGCATATGGACCACTGAGGGCCCTCTCAATGAACTCAACAATGTTGTTGTAGCTATGGGTTCGTTTTACAATCGTTCAAATAGGAGTACGTTTATTTCTGATGTGTACCTACGATAATTGTGAACCAGCACCCACCGAGAGCACACATTCCCCGTTCTATTCGGAGGGGCAGGCCCCACCTCCTTCCGGGTATCGATGGGGCAGCATGGGTCGCGAACTGGACCCGCACCGATCGAGGACCACTCACGAGCGGGCGGCCACGGGGACATGACCGAGGCTCCCCAGCGGACGACAGGGGGACCGTTTCGCAAGCTAGACCCGTGGTCTCTGGCTATTCTTAGTGGAGTCCTGACGGGACTGACCGGAGCTGTCGCGTACTTTCTTGTCCCCCTGGCAACCAGCGAGTACGTCATGAAGTCCGGCGGTCGTGATGCCTTTGAGATTACCAACTACGTCTTCGAGTACTTTTTTGCGCAGTCGATTCTCTATCACGTGGGGGTTCTGGTCCTCGTTCCGTTCGTGACAACAGCGGTAGCGCTGTCACTCGTCCGCCGGGGTGGACACGTCAGCCGAGCGACGGACGTGACGATCGTCACTGCGGTCGTTGTCGGGCCTGTCGTAACGGTCTTGCTCGGGGCGTCTGTCGCCTGGGTCGCCATCGCGTTTCAGTCTCTGGCTATCGCTCTCTACGGTGCCATCATTGCCTTCGTCATCGCGATGATTCTCTCGGCGTGTGTCGCCATCGTCACGGCGGTGAGCGCTGTGGGCGGTTACGCGCTGGTCGAGCGTTTCGGACCCCGACCGCCTGAGTAGTCTCCGACCGTGGCGCCGCCTTGTCACAGGTAACGGTCGAGGGACCGGAGAGTTACCGCGTCACGTATCGCAATCCACGAACGCCGATTTTGACAGACGCTGTTGGTACTACTCCAACGAAAAGGTAGAGCAGTACCGAATTGACCTCTGTATTGAGCGGTTCTTAGCCTTTACTGACCGCTAGACAGCTCGGTTAGGCATGCTGGGAGAAGCACGACCACCTCTTCAAACAAGCCGGTACTGGAAATCCCTCTTCGTTTCAGCGTCTGGTGAGCGAATATGTTGCTCACTGCGGATGCGCACGCCTCAGTCATCCTTTCGAAGGCCGAAGACGTCTAGTTTCGCCCTCTCAGCGATTCTGTCTCTGATCAGTAAACTTATTCTCGAGTCGAAATACGCGATAACCAATGCCCTCCACACCGCTATTCGCTCCCGATGAGTTTTTCTCTTCGGATGAGTTTTCCGCTCAACGGTCTCCGTCACTGGCCGGTGCCGCGATCATCTTAATCTTGACAAATGTCGTCGCCGTTGCGAGTGGGGTGCCGTACGCAGACCAATTTCCGTCCGAGTTCACGCCCGAAGGACTTGTGTTCGTGTTTCTCATTGCCGGTTTAATCGGCGGTGCTGCTCTCTGGACCGTATTGACAGTTGCCGTGTATCTCCTGACCGCGATCGTCGGTGGGACTGGCTCGATCGCCCGGACTGCGGCAAACATCGGATGGGCATCGCTTCCGCTCTTGTTGCGGCACACGATCCTGGCACTCACTATCTGGGTCCTCACGCTTACCGGAGACGCTCCGCCGATAGCGATGACTCAGATGCAGCCTCCGTCTCCGTTGTTCCTATTTAATCTCCTCACCGGCGTCATCGCCTACGTTTGGCTCGGGTATCTTTTCACGTACGCCATCCGGGATGCTCGAAATCTGGATATTCGACGCTCGGCTGGCGTCGCAGGAATTGTCATTATGATCCCGCTGCTTAACACTGCTTTGAGCCTCTTTGGAGTGTTTTAGCAGTAGTTTCGATTCTGATGATCTGCTGAAACCCTCCAGAACTGAGCGGAAATGGTTGTTGGGTACAGAGGATGCACTGATCGTTGAACGGCTTGGTCGAACATTTGGCGATAATCACGACCAGTTCTGCTTCGGAAACTCTTGATGGAGATACACTGGTCCGAACACTCTTGATGCCCCAGGCGGTAGATGACACTAACATGAGTTCAACGGTCCAGATTGTGAAAACGCCAGATACTCTCCACGGAAAGCCCCGTCTCGAGGGAACACGGGTTGGCGTCCTCCAAGTTGGAGAACTAGTCCGACAGCGTCAGTGGAGCATCTCTGAGGTCGCCGACCAGCTGGGGCTTGATGATGCACAAGTCCGTGCTGCGACTGAGTACTACGATGAGCATCCGGAGTTGATGGACACGCTTCGTGCCCAGAAAGAAGCACGGAAGCGTTCGGTCACACAGCAGAGCCAAGCCGAATAAATGCGGATTCTTTGCGATCAGAACGTACCCACGAAATATATTGAAGCGTTCGACAACGCTGACAACATTACTGTCACGACAGTCGATAGCGTTCTTCAACATGACGCCGCGGATAAAGACATCGTCGCCTACGCTGAACGTCACGACTGGGTCATATTTACGAATGATGACGATTTCTTCGTGGTCGGTGGCGACCACGGTCTCCTTCTGTATGACCAACTGGATGACCCGGTGCCAGGCGATGTTGTCACCGCCATCCAGCGTATTGCAGAAGCGTACCACACTCGATCCGAAATCACCGAATCAGTCCCTGGAAACTGGATTTAGTTCCAGTTAGGATCGCTTTCGGGCCGCGAGGAGAGCGGCTCCCAGCAGTGCCACCAGCGCGAGTACGATACCGAAGCCTGCCCCATCGCCACTGGTCGTCGTGGTTGGGTCCGTCGTAGGCGTCTGCGAGGGAGTGTCACCGCCGGTCGGCCCGGCATCGGTTTCGTTCTCGACGACGACTGTCGTCGTTACGGTGGCCGTCTGTCCGGCAGCGTTCGTCACGCTGAGTTCGACGGTGTATTCGCCGGCTTCCTCGAACGCCAGCGTCGTCGTCTCGCCCGACCGTTCTCGACCGTCGATCGACCACTCGTAGCTGGCGATCTCCTCGTCCGATAGTCGTGCCTCACTGACGTTGAGTCTGCGTTCCTCACCGACCGCCAGACGAATCGTCTCGTCGTCGAATGCTGGCGATGTACTCCACTCGACTGTCTCCGACAGCATCATGATGGTCACCGTCGCGGTGTCGTCGCCTCCCTCGCTGTCGCGGACCTCGTAGCTGAACGAATCGGTCCCAGCGAAGCCTGGCTCGGGCGTGTACTCGAACGATCCGTTCTCGGCGAGTGCCAGTGTGCCGTTGGTGGGACCGCTCTCGACAGTCACCGAGAGCGCGTCGCCGTCGGGGTCGGTGTCGTCGTCGAGCACTCCGCCGTCGGCAGCAACGGTCAGCGTCGTGTTCTCGACGGCCGTGTACGCGTCGTCGGTCGCGTTCGGCGGGTCATTCGGCTCTGCGCCACCGCCGCCACCGCCACCGCCGCTGCCCGAGGTCCCGTCGTCGTCATCGGCTTCCTCGACGGAGACCGAGCGCGTCGCGGTGTCGTTAGCCGTTCGAACGGTAATTGTGCCCGAGTCGGCGTCACCCTCGCTAGTTTCCCACGCCAGCGTAACGTTCGTCTCATTGCCAGCTGCGAGGGTCAGCGACCGGGTATCGACTTCGTCTCCGTTGAACGCTTCGAGCGTGACCGGCTGGCTGTCGGCGAGCTCACCGACGTTGGTCACGGACGCCGTCACCGAGAGCTTCTCCCCTTCGGTCACGGGCGCATTCGTTCCGGTAATCGTGACGGTGAGATTTGCCGGTCGGGCCGCTTCGGTCACGGTAATCGTCACCGTGGCGGTGTCGGTCCCACCGCTGCCGTCGCTGACCTGGTAGGTGAACGAGTCCTCACCGGTGAACCCATCGTCGGGTGTATACTCGAAGCTCCCGTCGGCATCCAGTGCGACGCGCCCGTTGGACGGCCCAGCGACCGGTGTCGTCGTCACGGTCAACGCGTCGCCGTCCGGGTCATCGTCGTTCGTCAGGAGGCCACCGGACTCTACGGCGAGTGTCTCGTCGCCGGCTACTGTGTAGCTATCATCGGCGGCTGCCGGTGCCGCGTTAGCCGCTGGCTGCCACGACAGTACCGGGTAGCCCTCCTCTCGGGTCGCCCACGTGGTCCCGAATTCGAATGCGGTCAGGTTACCGGGCGCGTCCGGCCCGGTCATCTCGTCGGCGCGTCCCTGGCCGTCACCGGTCTCGAAGCCCTCGTTGTCCTCGACGACCGTCTCGAACGACGAGAATCCGACTGCGGCGGACTGGTCCGTCGCTCGCTCGTCGAAGTACGATTCGCGGAGGTCGGCGGTGGCCCCGCTGAACGTGCCGGCCATCCCGCCGACGATGCCTCCGACGTTCGTGTTCCCGGTCACGACACCCGCGGCGTACGACCGTTCGACGACGCTGCCACTGGTTTCGACCGTCCGCACGTCGCCCACGAGGCCGCCCACGTAGGCGTCGCCGGTCGCGTTGCCGGTGGCGTAGGACTCGTTGACCGTCCCCGCGCTGGACAGGCCCACGAGTCCACCGACCGAGGACGCGTCCGGGCTGCCGACGTCACCGGTCGCGTACGACTCCGTCACGGTGCCGCCGACGTTGCCGCCGACGAGCCCACCGACGCTCCCGCCCGAACTCCCGACTGTCGCTGAGGCGCTCGAGCGTGCGACAGTGCCGGCGTTCCGGCCGACGAGGCCGCCGACGTCGTTCTCGCCGGTCACGGTCCCGGTGACACCCACCGACCGTACCCGTCCGCCGCTATTGTTCCCGACGGCTATACCGACCTGGTTCTGGCCGGTGACGTCGGCGTCGGTCAGCGTGACGTTCCCCACGGTGGCGCCGTCGCCCACAACCCCGAAGAGGCCGGTGTCGTTCTGTGTGGCTCTCGTAACCGTCAGCCCGGCTATCGCCCGATCTTCGCCGTCGAACGACCCGGTAAACGGCGTGGTGTCGTCACCGACTGGGTCGAACCCGGCCCCGTCATTCCACGTCTCGGTCGCGCTCGCGTCGATATCGTTCCCGAGCGTGTAGCTCGCGTCGAGGTCCACATTCATCGCCTGGAGCTGCGTGGCGTTCGTGACCACGTAGGGGTCCTCGGCCGTCCCGGAGCCGAACATCCCCGCGGGACCGGAGCCACTCGATGGCTGCTCGACGGCAACCGTTGCCTCGTCGCTCGCTGTCGGGCTGGCGACGGTGACGGTCACCGCCGGCGGGTCGTCGGCGGTTGTCGC
This sequence comes from Haloarcula salinisoli, assembly GCF_019599405.1. Lineage (NCBI taxonomy): Archaea > Methanobacteriati > Methanobacteriota > Halobacteria > Halobacteriales > Haloarculaceae > Haloarcula > Haloarcula salinisoli. Next base: position 170,265 of record NZ_RKLQ01000005.1, read on the forward strand.
GTAGGTGAACGTCGTCGTCGTTTCGTCGCCGGCCGGCACTGACACCGACCGGGACGCTACCTCGGTGCCGTTGGTACCGAGTGTCACCGGTTGCGTGGCAGCGACTGCACCACCGTTTGAGACGTTCGCTCGGACGGCGATGGTATCGCCGGCAGTCACCGTCACGTTCACGTCCGTAATGTCCACGGCGAAGGCCGGCTCCTCGGCGACCGACAGCGTCACCGTCGCTGTGTCCGTGTCCGTTCCGTCGCTGACTTCGTAGGTGAACGAGTCGGTGCCGACGAAGCCCTCATCCGGCGTGTACTGGAAGCTCCCGTCGGACTCCAGCGCGAGGCTCCCGTTCGACGGCCCGGCGACCGGCGTCGTCGTCACAGTCAACGCGTCGCCGTCGGGGTCCGTGTCGTTCGCGAGGACCCCCTCGCTCGCGCCGACGGCGAGCGTCCCGTTCTCCACGGTCGTGTAGCTATCGGCCGTCGCCGTCGGAACGCGGTTCACCGACACGTCACGCGTCGCGATGTCGTCGTCGGTCGTGACCCCGACCGTCACAGTGGGAGCGTCCGACGCGGACGCAGTGTACGTGAACGTCCCCGTCGTGGATTCGCCGTCCAACAGCGTCACCGTCTCGGAGCCGACCTGCTCGCCGTCGACGGTGAACCCAATCGTCTGTTCCGCGCCGCTCGCCCCGTCGTTGGTGACCTCGTAGTCCACCTGCACCGTCTCACCGGCGGTCACCGTGTCGTTGGCGTCTGTGATGATCGCATTGAAGTTCGCGCCCGACTGCCCGACGGTCACGGGCGCCGTCTCGTTCGTCCCGGGACTTACCAGGGTCACGTCGCCGGACTGTGCCGTCTCTGGGGTCCAGGTCAACGTGATGTCCGTCTCGCCGCCGCCCAGCAGCGTCACGTCCGTATTGTCGACCTGTGCCGCATCAATGCCGAGCAGTTCCAGGCGGTCGGTGGCGGTGAACTCCCCGAGATTCTCGACGCGGACATCGACGGTCAGCGTCTCGCCGGTCAGGACCGGTGCGTTGGTGTCTGTGATGGTGGTCCTGAATGGTATCGGCAACTCGCCGTCGTACCGCTCGGCAAGCACCGGGTAGCTCTCGGTCAGTGCCCACCCCGTCTCGAAGTCGAATGCGGTCATATTCGACACGGCGGCAACGTCGGTCATCTCCGCGGTCGTCAGCCCCCTGCCGCCGGCCGAGTCGTCCTGCCCGGTGACGACTGTGTCCCAGTAGACCCCGGTCACCGTCCCGCTATTGGTCCCGACTGCGCCGCCGGCGTCGCTGTCCCCGATGACGCTCGCCACCGTGTAGGCCTGTTTGACGGTGCCAGTGTTTTCACCGACGAGGCCGGCCACGGCGCTGTCACCCTCGACGGAGCCGTCGGCGGTCACGTTCGCCACGTAGTCGGTGTTCCGACCGACCGCGCCACCGACGGACTCGTTGCCAGTCACCGTCGCCGTGACGGAAGCAACAGCGAGTTGCTGGATGTTTTCTCCCACGACGCCGCCGACCGCAGTGTCGCCGTCGACTGAAGCGTTGGTCGTCACGTCGATAACCACGCCATCGTTTGCTCCCGCGACGCCGCCGACCGCACTGTCACCATCGACGGTGCCATTGACGTTCACACGGGTCACATATTGTCTGTTACTCCCGACGGCGCCCCCGATCGAGCGCGAGCCCGTAACGATCACGCCGCTAGCGCTAGTGTTCTGCAGCTGTTCCCCGTTGAGGAAGCCCACGACGCCACCGGTCCGGTTCGTGCCGGTGACTGTCGCGTTGTCGACTGAGATATTGGTCAGGGGCTGACCGAAGTATCTGATGGTCGTATCGTAGCTGCCGACGGTGCCGCCGGTCCGGTTCGCCCCGGTGACCGTCGTATCGGTGACCGAGATGTTCCCGACGGTGCCGCCGGTCATGTTGCCGACGACGCCGCCGGTCCGATTGCCACCAGTCACGACCACGCTGTCGAGGGTTACGTTCGTAACGTCGCCACCGATGGCACGGCCGACGAGGCCGCCGGTCCCGTCCGCGCCGGTGACCGTCGCGTCGGCGAGCGTCAGATTATGGACCGCCCCGCCGTCGAGGACACCGAAGAACCCGACTGAGTCGTTCCCCGGCCGGTCGAGGGTCAGGTTCGAGACGGTGTGGTCCGCCCCGTCAAACGAGCCGGTGAACGCGACGGTGTCGTTCCCGAGCGGGTCGAAGCCGTCGCCGGTGTTCAGCGGCCGGCTGCTCGCGTCGATGTCGTCGGTGAGCCGGTAGGCGGCGCTGCGGTTGCGCCCGACGGCGGAGAGGTCGTACGGGTTCGACACCTCGAACGGTGCGCTCGCAGTCCCGTCTTCGTCGGGCACCTGGGCGACGAGACGTGGATACCCCGTCTCGTTTGCCAGCCAGTCGTCGTAAAACTCCAGTCCCGCCATCGTCACCGTCGCGTTCGGCCCCGTCATCTCGCCGGTCGTCAGGTTCGTCGTCCCGTCGACGTTCGCGGCGGCCTGCCCGGCCGTCTCCTCGTTCCAGTAGGTGTCTCGAACCACTCCGTTCCACCCGTCGCTGCCAGAGTAAAAGACGGTTACTCCACCCACGACCGGCCCGACAGGAGTTTGTCCGTCGTCACCTGCTGCCCCGCTGACAGTCCCAGTCACGTACGTGTCGTTTATCCTCGAGGTGCCTTCGAGGTTTGCGACGACGCCCCCTCCTACGGTATCTGTGGAATTGCGATTTATATCGGCTCCCGACGCCACGTCGGTAATTACGCCGTCTCCGCGGTGCTCGCCAACGACCCCACCGACCAGTCCGTCGAACTCTCCAAAGCTGTATCCGAGGTTCGTCACCTCACCGTCGACCGTTGCCTCTCGAATCACACCGTCGTTCCTGGAAGCCAATCCACCGGCTAGGAAGGGGGATGTCACGTCAGCGTCGACCGTTACATTTCGAATTACACCCCTGTTGTCGTCGACCAGACCGCCAGCACCGATAATGGTTAATCGCTCGGGAGTAGACCTGAGGGTTACAGTGGCGTTCGCTGAAACGTTCTGTATGACACCGGACCGGGAATTGAGACCTGCTACGCCGCCGACATCTCTGAAGACCAATTCATAACCGCCCACTTCGAATGTCCCTTCGTTCGGTACGACCCGTCCCTCGACGTTGCTGGCAGCGATAGTGCCATGATTTTCCCGTGCGATGATACCCGCGTTCGTGCGAAGGTCGCCTGGCAGTGTCTGATCCGCAGGTGGTGTGACGTTCGCATCCGTAACGTGAACGTTCCGGACGACACCCGGTTCACCGATAGCGGCGAACAGCCCGTAGTCGGTGGACAGGTTCGATATCGTGTGTCCGTCCCCGTCGAACGTACCGTTGAAGCGCACTGGCTCGGACTCACGGAAGTATTTACCGACCGGAACGAACCCGCGATACAAAATGTCGTTCCGACTCCTCGTGAGGACCGCTCGCCACTGGGCGGTCCGCGAGGCGTCGATGTCCGCGGTGAGCGTGTAGTTCGCGTCCAGGCTGTCGTTCATCGCCTGTAGCTCCCGCACGGTCGAAATCTCGTAGGGGTCGTCGGCCGACCCGTCACCGGGCAGGTCCGCGGGCGTCGGCCGGTCGAATGCGATGTCCCGGGTCGTGTCGCCCGAGACGCTCACCGTCGGCGTCACCGTGGCGTTCGTCCCGCCGACGAACTCGTGATAGACGGTCAGGTCCACCGAGGATTCCGTGACCGTCACCGCGTACGTCCCGTCGGCGTCGGTGGTCGTCGCCGTGTCGGTGCCGTTGACGACGACGGTGGCGTTCTCGACGCCCGCCCCGAAGTCGGTAACCGTCCCCGAGAGCGTCGCCGGGGTGCCCGTCCCCGACAGCGACACGTCCGAGGTGGTGCCGTCGCCGTAGGATACGGTCAGCGTCGCGCTGTCGTCGGCCGTATCGCCCGGCGAGTACTCGACGGTCGCGGTCAGGCTATCGCCCGCCGCGAGCGTGGCGCCGCTGGCACCCGAGGTGACGGTGTAGTCGTCCCCGTCGGCCCCGGCCACCTCGACGCCGGTCACCTCGATTTCGCTCCCGCCGTCGTTCGTGACCGTCACGTCCTGGCTTGCCGTGTTTCCGACGCTCTGTTGCCCGAAATCGACGGCCGACGGCGAGATGCTCGCGTTGCCGGCCGCCTGGGCCGCCGCGGGCGACACTCCGACGGTGGCAATCGAGAAGACCATCAGGACCGACAGCACGACTGCACGGAGTTTCACCGCGACCACCCCACCGTAGCCGTCCGCGTCAGGACGTATTCTGGTGCCACCCACCACCACGAGCGCACCCGAGTCGACAGAGCGTCGGTCGTCCCCGGAGCAATCTGCGTCGCTGTTCCCCCATCCCCTGGCGCTACTGCGCTGCTCATTCGCCAGAAGGTGAGAGGTGGACCACAGAGTAACCGGTCCCTACACGCGTAGGGACGACACGACCTGTCAGGGATTACTCCTCGTCGAACACGGTCTCCAGCAGGTTCCGCTGGGCCGCCCGGAGCACCTCGTCGAACGTGGGCCGGGCGACGTCGAGGTGGTCGGCGACCTCGCCGGCGTTCTGTGTCCGCGGTTTCTCGAAGTAGCCGCCCCGGTAGGCGACCGCCAGCACCTCGCGCTGGCGGTCGGTCAGGCCCGAGAGCGGGTCGTCGCGGTCGGGCGCTGTCGGGGCCGTCGTGAACTCGCCGATGGTCACGTCGTCGAACCGGTCGGTCAGCGCGCCCAGGACCGGGTCGAACGAGGCGGCCTCGGGGAGCCGAACTGTCAGCCGGGTCGTCTCCGGACCGACGTCGGCCCCGTCCAGACGTGCGCCGCGGCCGACGACGACCGCGCTGGGCGTCGAACCGGTCACGACGACCTGTAGCTGCGGGCCGTCACCGACGCGCTCGACCTGTGCGATACCGTCGGTATCACCCGCAGCGTCCACAAACGCCGCCGGGTCGCCTTCGACGGTGAGGTGACAGAGGACCGCGCCGTCCTGTCGGGGTACGGCGCCGTCGACCGTTACCCACGTCCCGGCGGCCGCGACGGCCCGCGACAGCGGCGTCTCGTCCGTCTGGACGGTCGCCGTCAACTCGACCCACTCGTCGGCGGCCAGCGCCCGCCGGCGCTCGTCACTGGCCATCGCGTAGCCCAGCACGTCCGCGGACTCCCCGAGGAGGTCCGATACCCGCCCGTCCGACAGCGTGCGATCGGATGCCAGATGCACGACGAGCACGCCGCGAGTGACACCGTCGTGGACTATCGGGACCACGACGCCGGTCCCCGAGTCGGTGCCGGCGGTGAGCGGGAACCGGGTGGGGTCGGCGTCGCGCTCGGCGATGGCCGTGGTGACGCCGGGCCGGTCACCGTCCGGCACTGCGAGGCTATCGCAGGAGCCGTCGGGGCCGTCCGCCGCGAGCAACTCGATGTCGTCTGTCGCGGTCACCCTGCCGACCTGGGCGACGGTGACCGCATCCATGGCGACCAGCTCCGCACACACCGCGCCCGCGAACGCCTCGACCGACGTGGCGTCTGCCAGTTCCCGCTGGAGCGTGCTGCGTGCGTCCCGCTCGGCCCTGAGCGCCTGCTCGTTCTGTTTGCGCTCGACGATGTCCCGTATCGTGACCATCACACCACCGATGAGTGGGTCGTCGAGGTAGTTGCCGCCGCGGGCCTCGACCCAGCGGTACGAGCCCCCTTTCGTGCGGACGCGGTACTCAACGTTTACGTCCATCTCGGGGTCGGCCAGCATCTCCTCGAAGACGCTCCGGATGTGGTCGCGGTCCTCGGGATGGACGTGTTCGAAGGCGTCCGTCCCCTCTAGTTCGTCTGGTTCGTACCCCAGCGTCGTCTCGATACCCGGTGACGCGTAGTCGATATCGCCGGCTTCGTCGCAGACGAGGACGTAGTCCGACGACCGGTCCAGAATCCGCCGGTACCGCTCTTTCGCCGACGCCAGCTCTTCCTCGCGGCGTTTCTGTTCGGTGATATCTGTCGCGGTGGTAAACACCAGTGAGTAGTCGTCGGCGTGGGCCTCGGGGACGTACACCTCCATCAGCTCGTACCGAATTTCGTCCCCGTCCAGTGGCCGGAACTTACACTCCGTACAGAAATACCGCTGGCCGTCGACGACCGCCTTCCACATCGCCGTCAGCCCCTCGCGGGTATCTTGGACCATCATCTCGTCGAAGTTTGCCACGAGTTCGGCCTTCGAGTCGACGCCGTAGAAATCGAGCGCGGCGTCGTTGACCATGTGGACCTCCATCCGCGCCAGAATTTCCAACAGCTCCTCGGGATGGGCGTCTAAGTAGGTGCCGAGTTCCTCGCCCGTATCGGCCAGTTCCATGGCATAGGCTCGGGCCTCGGCGAAGTCCTGTTCCCAGAGCACGAGGTCGTCGTTGTCGAACAACGTCCGGTATCGATCCCGGCCTCGTTCGAGCGGGGGCTCCGCGGCCGTCCGTTGTGGTTGCTCTCGGAGCGTGAGGACGGCTATTTCCTGCCCTTTACGGGTCGTCGTCGTGAGTCGTGACTCGACCAACAGAGCCGTCCCGTGTCCGGTCTGTGCCCGCCACTGGAGTGTGACTGGGCCGTCTGCACGTGCCTTGTCTACCGCTTCAGCTCCGATGGGTGAACTTCCGTCAGTGGCTACCTCGGACAGGGGCAACCCGACCAGTGTCGACTCCTCGCGATGCAACATCGTACAGCACGTGTCGTTGACCGACTGTATCGTCCCCCTGGTAACATCGACTGCGAGAACTCCGTCGGGAATATCGTCGAGAAGCGACTCTGACTCCCGGAGTGCCATACATACACCTTTGATTCGCCCTGTAATAATCTACTGGCAGAGTCACGTGACCGAACGTACGACTATCCAGAACGAGATCTCTTACAGCATCACGGCTGCTGTGCTGACTCCAAGCTCTTCCTCTCACACGGACGGCAGACAAGCTTCGGACGGTTAAGATCCCCTGCAGATCGGTGATTCTATATGTATCGTCGACCGTCTCGGTCGGGCATGCGGCGATAATCACGACCAGAATGTGACTTACTCTGTTGTACCCGACTACAAGAGAGTGAAAGTCTAGGCCAGAATTTGAACGGGTTCTCGTACCGGTCAAGATAACAGACGTGAAAGCCTAAACCTAGGTGCTGGTTATATGAGTAGAACTGAGTTTGATATTACTCTAGAAGTCGAAGTTGTTCTTCACTTTGTATTGAATCCGTCTATAAGGATGACAGGTTCCATCCCGCGGGTTTTCAGATAGCGAAGATTGAAAATTCCTCGCTAGAAACGCATACACAACCCAATGACCGAGAACACTGCCTCCGCTCCCCAATCAATACCACGACCTGAGTCGGAGGTGGTATCGGACTATATCGAAGAAGGGGAATCCCACATCCATATCTCAGGTGGGCCGGGAATCGGTAAGACGACCACCCTCCAGCAGATTACAGCAGATATCGGCACGGACTACGAGACTGACATCCGTGAGATACGACCAAACCATAGCTGTGAGGACTTTGTACGGGAAGTATGCCACTCTCTGTTCGACCATCTCCCCGGCGATAAAACAGAGGAAGGCAAGCGGGTTACCGGCATCAGTATCAGCGCGGTAGGAGGTCTCTCATGGGATGATGAAGGCCCAGACGCAACCAGAGCTCATTTCGGATACAGGGACGCCCTCATTGAGCTGTCTGAACGATTCACCGAAGATCAACCACTCCTGATATGTGTCGATGATATCCACAAGCTAGGTGACAACGACAAAGCAATCAGGGGCGTAATAGAGGAAACATGCGATACCCTCCCATCGAATGTCACGCTCCTCACCGCGGGCCGTCTCCCGTTCCGTGACTTGGAAACCTTCGTCTCACTCGATACCTTTACTGAGGAACAAACAGCGACACTGCTCCGTCAAGCGTTTCCAGAGATAGAGGACGAACAAATAGAGATCGTTCATGAGGAGGTCGACGGCCATCCACTCTATCTCGGTTTGCTCATCGAATCGAACGATGACGCTGCAGCGCTCAAACTCCCAGACGACGAAGTCTACACGGCCATCGAAGAACGGTATCTCCAGTTCCTCTCCCCCGACGAACGCCGCATCCTCCGAGCGACCGCTCCCCTGCGTGAACTCCACGAAGCAGTCTGTACATACGTTCTGCCCGACTCCTACGACCTAGATCGGGTCGCTGTTGCTGAAATTCTAGAATCACTAAGCACACGTACTGTTGTCCAACTGATCGGACGCACCCATACAGGTCTTGCTACGTTCAAAGTTCACGATGTCTTCCGGGAGTTCCTTGCAGAACGGTGGGGCCGTACTGAGGAAACCCAACAACGAGCGTTCCAGTACTACGCGGAAACCAGCATTGAACTGGCCGACGAAAACACAGAACTTGAAACAGAGGTCCACTACATCACCTACTGCCTTGAATTCCTCTCCGACGCCGTCATCCGGGATCAGACCGAGACCGTGTCCGACCTGATTGCGCACGTAGTGGCGGACGACGGCTTCAGCTTCTATCCGGCCTCCCTGCTCGTCACCGCGTTCAAAACCCGCGATGCGGAACAAATCCCGGATTCCATCATTGAAGCGGTCTTCGCAGCCATCGATGCCCGGAACGAGATTGCGAACGACTTCTACGACGCACGACTCAACCGCACCTGGGCAGAGCGACAGCTCGAACAGGGCGCATTCGAAACCCCATCAAACATCTTGCTCACCTATCTCGCCAGGATAACCGATAACGATCCATCTTTCGTGCAGCGAACCATTGACGCGACACGGCCGACCGATGAACGGACGAAATGGTCTCTGATCTCACTCGGTACCGATCTTCCTGCATCCGGTGCGAGAACGGTAGGCGAGAAAGCAATACCATGGATCCAGGAGACCGATGCATACCATGACCTCGCCTACCGTAGCCTGGAACTACATGAGCATCTCTGTAGTCTCAATGAGTACGATACGGCCCTTGATCTCCTAGATGTGATTCTCACCCCACGACAGGTCGACGGCAACGACCAATTAGACGGAAATCAGGGGATGACGAGATACAGTCTTATCCAAGCACTCGAAGAGACGTTTCCCGACCTCTGTGAGGAACGACCCGACGACCTTCTTGAGGTGCTTTACACGAATCTTGAAGACGCACTCCGCATCGAAGGGGTGGACGGTGTGGAATACGAGGTACTCGTCAAGCAGAACCCGGTTACAGAACTCGACTACGTCGACGAGAACCGCGGGAAGCTGAAACACATCCTCCTAGAGTACTTTATCCGTGCCGTCACGACATGGATCGACCAGGAGCCAACTGCCGCCGACAGACGCGAGTTCATTGAGGAGTTGCTCAGCGGCCCTGTCATGTTCCAGCGCGTCGGCTTCACACTGCTCGCGGCGCACCCCGAACACCAAGTCGACCTCATCGAGACGGCGCTACTGGATGAAGAGAACTACCGGGACCGCCCCGCCACATTCGAGTTTTACCACCTCCTTGCAACAGCATTCGATCATCTAGAGGAAGACGTCCAAGCGCAGGTCTGCGAGAATATCAATAATGGCCCATATATCGATGTAGAGGAGAAGGCTGAACAGCTCGCTCAACGACGAGATGAATCCGCACAGTCTCTCGAACAAAGACTACAGGAAACATGGCGTCGAGACCGGTTCTGTCTCATTCAGGACACGTTGCCCGAACCCTATGTAGCACAGCTGGAAGGACTGCTGGAGAAGCATGGCGAACCAGATCGGGTTCCCTCTGAGCCACACCAGTCCGCTGTAACTGGTGGCTGGGGAGCCGTGAATGAACGAGGACCAGAGGAGACAGAGGAGCTACGGGACAGCCCGGCCGAAGAGGTGCTCACCACCGCAGTCGAATGGGAACCCCCGGAAACAGAACGATGGGAACCCGATGAAGACGGAAAGCTTGAGGAGTGGACCCACGTCGGGTTTTCTCGGCAAATCCGGGATCTAATCGAAGAGCAACCGGAACGGTATGCCCGCGAAATATCGATTCTAAAAGACGCCAATCCCAGGTATGCCGAGGCGGCATTTCGCGCATTCCGGGAACTGCTCGACGAGGGACAAACATTCCCTTGGAGCTCGATCATCGCGCTTGGTACGGTCATCGCCGACGACCCAGTTGCATGGAGTACCGGCAGCCGTACCCGCCTTGCCATGCTCCTCAACAAGGGTATGGCCGTTGATGAAACACCGTTCCCCGAGGCTCACGCGGACGAGGTCCGTGACATCTTGTTGGTGCTAGTTACTGATACCGATCCTGATCAGGAACAAGACCAACCCGCGGAGGGCGTGGCCGGCCACGGAGACCCAGTCCGAGTCGCGATCAACTCCGTGCGCCCGATGGCACTCAACGCGCTCATCACCTACGCGTGGTGGGACACCGACCAAGGCGACAATGATCTGGAGCCCGTGCTTCGTGACGCTATCGAGAAACGTATCACAGAGGATCAGTCGCTTGCCGTCCGCACAGTGATCGGGCGGCGGTTCGGAACACTCTGGGAACTAGACCGAAACTTGGTAGAACAACACTTGGATACAATCTTCCCTCGTGGAGAGTCGATCACAGAACAGCGCCGATTCATCGCCGCATGGAACTCCTTCACCAGCCATAACGTCATGTGGGGATACGACGTCCTTCGCTCCTACTACAGCCACGCCATAGAACTGCTCGACTATGGTGAAGACGATGCGTATGAGATCAATGTTGGATCCACTGCTACCCACGTCGTGTCGTCCTACTTGTTCGGGGAGGACTCGCTTTCCGATGATGAGAGCCTTATCGCACGGTATTACCGGGTTCTATCTCCTGAAGAAGCAACGGAGGTTGCTAGGACGCTTGCAAACGCGATTGGAAAGCCCGAGGTAGAGGAGCAGTGGGACTCTATCAGGACACTCTGGGACTGGCGGTTAGATCAGTTAGTCAACGCCGAGGAGACAGAACAACGGGATCATGCGGACGAGATGCGTCGGTTCTTAGACTGTGTCCGTGAATCCTCGGCAACCGATATTGCGCAAGAACATGATCGTGTACGCCGATCCCTTTCCCATGTTTCCACATGGGATCCGCACTGGCGTCGAATAGAGGAATGGATCGCGGGTCAGTCAAATACATATCCGGAGATTTCTATGGAATTGTATGGTGTCCTGGTTGAAGCGGCAGTACAGGGGGACTGGTCCTCCGCGGCTCGAACTAGTCAAGAATCCCACCGAAAACAGATCTATGAGCATGCGGCCGACGCCAGCGAAGAGGCCTTACAATCCGCTCGCAGTATAGCGAATCATTTTGCGGCCGAACGTTGTGAGATGGATCGTGAATTTCTGAACGAGACCCTGTAGGTCTCACGCCAACCGGTAGTACTGTCGGGCTGGTTATGACAGATTAGGATGATTTGCTAGATATCTGATTGTATGAAGCGCTCAGCAATAGATAACAATTCTTGGACCTCTACCTTTTCTAACTGTGCTTCTTGCGAGTGGACAGATCGGTTCTGGATCTCTCGAAGACGTTCTAATATCTCAATTTCTTCCTCCGAGAGTATGTCCTCATCCTGCAATGAGATAAGCAAACTTCCGATGGGTCATTCAGTATCTCGGTCGGGAATGCTGAGATAATCACGAACAGTCTCAAGACAACCTGTCTCTCTCGGCCTGTATCTTTCTCCGTCACGACTTGGTGTTCGTCCCATGGCCTCTCCGGTATCGACTGGTCGACTATTGAGAGAACCGTGCTTTTACAGCTATGATTAGAAATATCGGTATCTATCTTCAGGCATATAATCAGAATCGTCGATTGTACGTCTTATTTTAGCAATATATTTCTCCTCGTTTTCAGTTAAATCTTCACAATCTTCGGAGAATTGGCTTTCATCGATCATCGACTGAATGTGCGAAAGGATTTCCCCGTTTGCCTTAGAGTTGCTCGAGATGATATTGGTGTTTTCAGAGAAAATGTCGTATAAATTGGAGATGGCCTCTACGCTGATAAAGTGGAATGAGAAATCCGTATCTCTCTCAATCCGCTCACGAGCATCCTTATTTAGGCTTCCGGACTCTGTATTTGAAAAGAGGAGTTCTTTTGAGACGACGAAGACCATCTGGTCGCTTTCTGTAAATACACTACTGCCAGAATCTTCCAAATCTTGTTTTGATTTTGTCAGTTGCGTCTGAGGGATGCTCTTGCTCTGCTTAGAGTCAACAAGATAATGACTGCCATTTAATTTTAATCTTCCATCTGCCTCGTTTTTCCCACCTCCAGGAAGGTAATCCCGAAATAGGTATCTCAGTACCACATTTACGTGATCCTCTATATCATATCCAGCCTGCTGTTTGCTGTCATGGGATTCGCGGAATTGCTCAGGTTCCGAATAATAATCCTGTAGTATCTTTACCGATCTGCGTGCTTCCTTCTCAACAAGCATTTCTTGTTGGAATCTGAGTTTTCTCCGGGTAGCTCTGACAATATATCGAACTACATCAGTATGCGATTCAGAAATTAGAATCCGGTGATAATTAACTTGAGTGAGGATAATATTGTATATTTTCTCAAATTTATCTGGGCGCGCTCTGAACGGAATAATAACCCTATAAAATCTTCTATGACTATCCTCAGCGTCATCAGAATATGACTTCACGGTGAGTTGTATCCGGCTCTCTTCTGGCTCCTCAATATCTGCTATCCGATGCTGTCTCCCACCAATTTCAATGTCCTCCCCAGTTGCGTCACTCAAAACGCTATGTATCTCCTTCATCAGCGATTCTTTGTTCAACGGAATATCCTCCTCTTTAGAATCCGGATTTATAATGCCTTTATCGACTAACTTGTTCATTCCTGTATCCGAATCTATATTTTCCAAAGAATTATAGTACTTATCCCTGTAATTCTTGTGGGTTGTCAGTAGCTTATTAAAATAGTACGATGGTGGTTTGTGGTATGGTTCATAAACATCAATGCCATACCTCTCAAGTATATCTTCGATAGTGTCTCTTAGTTCTTGTTCAGTTTCAGATATTTCAAGTGAAATCTTGATAAACTCTCGATTATCGCTCGTTCGCGAGAAAGTCTGGAAATTCAGCTCGAATTCAACGTCTTCTTCTTCAGTCACATATACAAATTTACACTTGTCTACCGCCAGTAAATCCTGTTTATCTTGTATTAGAAGATCGTAATCAACGAATTCTTGTACCTCAATAACCCCTTCTCCGGAGGAGACAGAAAGGGAAATATTCGAGTTTCCTCCTGAGATACGAATATCTCGCAGAAAAACATCGTGAGACTTCAGTTTTTGTACGAAGAGTGGATCAATGTCCAAGTCATCATATGAGTCGGGCTCCTCGTCTTGAAGAACAATATTGTCGTAGTCGTGCGTCGCATAAACAAATCCGTTTCTCTGTGTCTTATTTCCTGAAAGCCTTATTTCGTCTTCCGCCTCGTTTATTTCCAGTAGTAATGGTGGATAGTACTCTTCTTCAGTCGGTCGGAGGGGTTCAACATACTCTCTTGAACTCTTTTCCCCGACATAGATTATCCGCGGGTCAGAATCATTACTGTTTAGTACAATATTATCTTCTTTGTCGACCTCGGATAGAAAATCATCAATAGCTGTACCTTCGTCCAGCTTCCTTATGTCATTCACTCGGAATTCTTTATCAAATCTTGCATCAAGTAATTCTCTCACAAATTCCTCAAATTCAACTTCAGAAAACTCCGAGAATGAAACGTCGTATGCGTCCGAGATTACGTCAGCAACACTTTCCCAAAAAACATCGTCTGTTTTATCTGTTGAGTCATATTGCTGTTGCAGTTCCCTTACTGTCGTACCATGGCTTTTCAACGCATTCCTGGCTGATCGGAAGATAGTAGCACTTTTTCTATTAAAAAGCAGAGGTAGAATCCTTTCTTTTAAAAACGTCTTCTCAAGGTGATCTCCTCTCATGTATCCCTCTGTATCTTACTGTGACATAGATTAGAAAGAAAGCGATTAGCCATTTTGCCGTTCAACATATATGACCACTATACTAATAGAGTATTAAAGGTTATTCAATAGTTAATTACCAATTACAAAAATATCGTCTTTTGACCCCCCCAAAGATGGCGGTAAGGGTTTAATCGTCATCCCAAAGTCACTGCGTCAGAAACACTCTTCGAGCGACACATAGCACAGACAGTCAGATTGTTACCCGTACATGAAAAATACTAGATTATTATCGTACTTCGGGCTACCATTACCAAAGGAACAATTTCTCCAAACGCTGTTTGGCAAGACACGACGTAACAGCTGTTCAGTCTCGTGTTTCAACGCGATACAGCCGCCCCTGGTTCGGTAGACTCCCATTCAGGGCCGCAATCGCCTGCTGCCACGCCTCAACGCTAGCGAACCCGCTTAGTTGTTGATATGGCGCCAGCGCACTCGCCTCAGTCGGGTCAACCACCCCGATCTCCTCGACGGTGACGTCACCCTCTTTCGTGCCCAGTCGGGATTTGCGCCACCACGTCTCCCCGGTGGTCCGGGCTGATTTCCGGAAGGTCACCACTTCACCATGTTCACGTAGTTGGCTGCGTGCAGTGTCATTAGCGAAGATAATCGGGCCGACTGTCCCACCAGGTGATGATTGAGGCATCGGTCTCTGTATGGCGTTTTGACACCCCTCTCTCTAGAATCTTCTGTTTAATCCCAACGAGAGAGGGCGCCCTGTCCCTGAGGTGTCACACCCGCATCGAGCATATCCTCGTCTGAGAAGCGAAGGACACTGATGATGATATACGCCTCTCGTTCGTGATTGAGATTCCCGACGAAAAAGTAGTGATTCATATTGTCGTCGTTGAATCCCAGCGCGTCAATAACACCATTGACATCGTCATGCTTGTCCCAATAGCGATAAACACCCCACTCAATTGTATGCTGGTCGTGATACGTTTTTGCAGCGCAGCCTTCACAGCGGTATTTGATATAGAGATCTTGTGGGTAGTCCGATTTCCCCTTTCGCTCGTTCATTTCGAGGTCCATTTGAACAGTGCTGTCCGGGTTCTCGTCGATATAGACATCCATAATCTCGGCCGGTTCAACCAGTCCGAGACTTACTCGTTGCTCGTTCAGTCGAATCGTGCAGTCGCCAGCTAACTGGTCAACCAGCTGAATCTGCTCTGATTTTGAAACCGTGTCGACGTGTCTGATTTTCTTGTGTAGGTCTCCCCAGTCTTCTTTCGAGCCAGCGATTTTGTAACTCTCGTCTCTATTGTCTTGTGCTGGCTCCTCTACTGGCACCGAAACGACGTTCCACCGCTTGCAATTGTCCATCCACAGTTGCGTGGGATACAAGCGAATGTAGCCATGGGTGTCGGAGTAGCCGCCCAGACACACTGTGTGCCGACCGTCACGAATTGGTTCTGGCGCTGCCCGGCCGAGAATAATCAAATCACGAATCCTGTCAACCTCTTGTGACACGGGTGTTCCGATATAGAACTCATCACTGTATATAAAACTCATGGTGGTTGACAGAGGGGGTCGGCGCCAGCGATTCCGAAAGCGACAGACGGTTATTGAAACTCAGTCAAATCGACCTGCGCTCCACCAAGGTCAAAATCATGGTCCAAGAACTCTTTCGACTCATGGGCTGAGACTGTCTTTGTGTTCAGAATTTCGGGGCCGATATCGTCTAACCGTTCGTTGAGCCGTTCTCGTTCTTGTTCGGTAAGCAGCAGGTCCGCTTGCGTCTCAATCTGAAGTTTTCTGAGTTGCCCCTCGATTGTCTTTGCTTCCATCTCAGCATGACACGACCGACAGAGTGTGACAAGATTTACCGGCAGATGTGCATCAAGCCCTTCGGGAACTTTTGTGTCTGGCACAAGGTGGTGCACACTCAACCGTTCATCTCCTTCTGGTTGCTCGCATCGCTGGCAGCGGCCAGCATCCCGATTCCGGACTGCTAAGGCGATTTGCTCAAAACGATCTCCTCTATCTTGGCCGTTGTGATTTGGCATTGTAATAAACAGTGTCTGGTTACGGACTTGAAGTTGTTCCACGAGGGAGGTTTCTACGGTATGGGATGTAGCACCACTATTTTCACCACTCATCGCACAATACCGGTCCGTGAACAAATCTAGCATCGAGCACCAATTAGCGGACATTCGGCGACAACTAAGCGAAACCGAATCGCTGCCTCTCCCAACGTTGGAGATTATCGGGCAGTCACAGCAGGAGCGTTACTGGCAGTCATTGCTCGTGTACTTTCTTGACCCCGACAGCCCCCATGGGTTCGGGTCGGATGTCCTAACAGCATTCTTGGAGGCGATTTCGTCTCATCCAAACATAGCATTCGATACGCCTGTGCACGACGCGACACGGGTCACCATCCAATCGGAAGTACCCACAGGGAGCGGTCCTGTTGATTTGTTACTAGCACTCGATGACGAGTGGTTCCTCTGTATCGAACTCAAAGTCGCCTCGCCGGAGACAGGCGACCAGACGGTTCGCTACGCATCGGCGCCAACCATTGGTGACATCGTGGTGAGTGAGCATGCTGGTACGGCCGAGTATGTGTATCTCGCACCTGAAACCGCTCAAGCACCTTCCTCCGAGGAGTTCGTCGATGTCTCTTGGCGACACGTCGTCGATCAGCTTGAGGACGTACTCCACGACGGACAGGGGCAGTATCCAGCGAAGAGTAGCGCACAACTCGCCGATTACCTCGATACGATCAAACGAACACTGAACATGACTAACTTAGACGGCATCTCCACGGAGACGGCATTGTACACCGAACACTTTGAACTGATTGACCAGCTCACAGAGGCCTATGAAGCTGACAAACAACGACTCTTCCAGGCACTTGAGGAGGCGTTTTTCGCTGCGACGGATGTTGACCCAGCAGACTGGACGGTCAACAACCGCGGGACAAACTATATCAATTTTTACAAAAACGCTTGGCAGAACTTGGATACAGGTACGTCTATCGAGTACGAACCACACGTACACCTGAAGCGCGACCAGCCACGGATTTGGCTCCGACTCGACATTGAGCACGGTAATAAACAGACTATCCGTGAGGAGTTTCGTGCGTTGCTGAGCGACGAGGAGCTGGCAACACTGGAAGCGAATGGGTGGGACATCGTCGATGGTACCTATGCTTATTTCGCCAAGTCAGTGCCTATCGATTTCGAGTCTCCAAACGAGTCGGTTCAACGGGCCACGCAGGAACTGCACCAACTCGGTACTGTCGTTGAGCCACACATTGACGAGGTCGCGGCGGCTCACCGGCACGAGTGAGCTTCCACTTCGGGTTACTCAACAAGGCTACTGAGGCCCGGCCTATTGAGGTATCACCCAAATCATAGAATAATAATTGCAGAGAATAACCGGAATTATAAAAACATCAAAGCGCAGTGTGGCGTTCCAATAAGCACATATAATGCAAAATTACTTACCAAAAAGTTAAGTTTACTATTTGTTTACACTCAGATAACGCCCTGATTATGAATGCCATCAGCAAAGAACCTCTCACGTTCACGAGACCATGCCCATGATTCGAGTTAAAGACTGGACAAAAGAACAGCTCGAAGACATCAAAGATGAAGAAGACCACACTTCCCTCGATTCAGTGGTCAAATCACTTCTCAAAGAACGCCAACCTGGGTCTAATTCTGCCGACGAATGAGTGACACTACCCCCACCACGACAGAGGATCATAGCCTTCCCAGTATTTTCGACAGCTGTGACCCGCGGCAGGACGTCCTCACTGGCGAACTCGCTGAGGACCAATTCGCAGCTAGCCTTGCCGACGTCGCCCATAGCACCGACGCTCCTGACGTCTACGCTGACCCACGCCTCTTCTTCGAGAAAACCTATCCCACCAGCGGTCTGCAGGAACTACTCACGCGTCTCGCGACTCGTTTCGTTGGGGCACACAATGATGACTACACAGGTACCAACGGTATCCTTCGTCTGGACACCAGCTTCGGTGGCGGAAAAACACACAATCAGATAGCTGCATACCATCTCGCAGAATCGCCCACTGCTGTCCCAGATCTGTCCAACTTCATCACTGACCAGGATATCGCAGATGAATACACTGACGCTGCCGCACTCGGTCTCGATGTCAATTCTGCTGTCTTCGTTGGGACCCATGTTGATGCTGAAGACGCTCGCTCGAACTACGATGATCCCGACGCCCCCGCAACGAACACGATGTGGGGCGAGATGGCGTACCAACTCTTCGGGCGTGAGGGCTACGAGTTCCTGCGTGAGAACGACGAAAATCGCACTCCACCAGGAACCACCAAGCTTGAACGGCTCTTCGAGCGCAACGACAATCCCTCGCTCATTCTCCTCGACGAGATCGCAGCCTATCTCGAACAGGCTGCTGCCGTGGAGATTGGCGACTCCACGCTCGCAAAACAAACGAATACCTTCCTGATGTCGCTGCTGTCCGCGACACAGAACAATGACAACGTCACTGTTGTCCTCAGTATTGCGGATACGGCCTTTGCCGACCAAGCTGAGGACGTTCGCGGTCTCGTCTCCGAGACGATTTCGGAGTTCAACAGCATCAGCGACCGCGTCGAAGGGTCCATCACTCCGACCGAAGACAACGAAATCGCTGCAGTCCTTCGACACCGCTTGTTCGAGAGCGTCGACGGAACCGGTCGCGATGCGACTGTAGACACCTACGCTTCCTTCTATACTGGGGATCGCGACTCCTTCCCCGACAGCACAACGAGTCCAGAGCATCGAGAACGGCTCGAAGATAGCTATCCGATTCATCCAACGGTAATCGATACGCTCACAGAGGAACTCGACTCACTTCCGTCGTTTCAGCGAACTCGGGGTGCGCTTAAGCTCCTCTCTCGCGCGGTATACCGACTCTGGCAGCACCAGAACGACAACCAGGAACGCCACTTCGTTCGCTTGTTCGATCTGCACCCCTCCGATGGTGACGTCCGCTCAACGCTCCTTCGACTGTTCGGCTCGGTTGATATGGACTTCGAGGCCGCAATCAAAGCGGACATCTTCTCCGAAGACGGGACTGCGAACGGGGAGGAAGAAGACCGGAACTGGGTCACAAATGGACATCCACCACTTGGCACACAGCTCACGACGACGATTCTCTGGAAGAGCATCGTCAAGGGTGCCGATGGTAGGGGTACCACACGCCGCCCACTTCGACATGCTATCGCTAATCCCGAAGTTGAGTTGGCCCACTACGATGATGCACTGAATAACCTCCTCGGCGAAGGTCGGCTGTCTGCGTGTTTCTACCTGCATGGAGACAACGGGGAGAAAATCCAGTTCAAATCGGAACCGAACCTGACGAAACTCGTCGACTCCGTCGTTGAACATCTGCAAGATGGGCTTGCCCGCCGGCACCTCGAAGAGGCCCTTGATGAGGCGCTCGGTCAGGGCAGTCTCAATGTGATCGTCGGACCTGAAGAGCCACACGAGATTCCGGATACAGCTGATGAGGCTCATCTGTGCGTGATGGACTTCGATACGGTCACGATTACTGACTATGAGACTGTTCCGGAGACCATCACCACCCTGTTCAAGAACACGGCATCGTCGAGTGGTGGACAGAAGACCCCGCGAGTGTACAAGAACAACGTCGTCTTCCTCGCGGCCAGTGCGAACGACGTCACCGATGCAAAGCGGACCGCAGAACGTGTCGCCGCTATCAAACACATCCAGAACAATCTCGGCGACCAGTACGAACTCAACACCGAACAGCAGGACAAACTCGGTGAACGTCTCGATAGTGCGAAGGGCACGCTTGATCAGGACATCAAGAAGGCGTACACACATCTCTACTTCCCGACTGGGAACGGGCTTGCCCATCGGAACGTCACGACCGATAGCACCATCCATCAGAGTGTTATCGAGAAACTCGACGAGGCCGGCGCAATCATCCCCGAAGGTGAGGACGCCTACGGTGTCGATTGGTTCGAGGCGACGATCTGGAACGTCGGTGCGAACTCGATGACGACACGGGCCCTGGAAGAACAGTTCGGGAAGCGCCAGGATGCGGAGATTCTCTTGTCGCCGATTCCCCTGCGGAAGACGATTGCTCGTCTTGTCCGTGACGACGGGTACGCGTACTGGGATGGGGACCAGCAGACTGGACACTACAAATCCGGCACAGAACTCTCCACAGACGACCACGAGCTTGAGGACGCGATAAATCTCCATACCGATCTCCGCTACCAGGACGTCAAGCTCTCACAATCACACACGCTGTACACCTCTCTTGACGAGTTGATCGACGACGTTGGGAGTGAAATCGAGTGGGAGGAACCCGATGATGAAGAAACGGAGGACGAGACAACCGATGGCGATGATGACGAGACCATCGGCGGTGGCGATGGTGGTTCGAGTGGTGGCGGTGGTGACGAACCTGAACCGTTCAGTAAACTCATCGAGGTTCGCACCTCCGAACCGGCACACGTCTCCCGTGCACTGCAGGAGATGCGGGCCGATATCGCCGATGAGCTCACCAGCGCTCGCGAGGAATACGATGGGCATCCTGACGAACTGACACCGATTGTGGAAGGCGTGTGGATCCGCATCGACGGCGCTGATGCGTGGAAAGGTGCCTGGTTCACTGCGAATAAACTCAGCAATGATGAGGATTTTGCGGAGGACACCATCATGAACTTCGACTACGAGGCCAACGACGGGGCTGCCTCGAAATCGGAGTTCGAAGTTGACTTCGATGGCCGCCCGGACGTCTTCGCGAGTCATCTCCGGTTCAGTATGGAGCCGGAGGATCTCGCAGCCCCTGACGGCGGTCGTACCGCAGAGGCCGAGTTCGCCATCGAGTTCAACGATGCCAATGACCGTCTCTACGGTGATACGTTCGATGCGCTTGACGAACTCCTCGCGGTCGACAATGCGTTCACCGTTACAATGCACGCACAGATTCGCGTTGTCGAGTCCAGTGAGGTGGCGCAATCATGAGCCACGGGATAGCAGAGGGCAATTCGTTCGCCTTCACCACCGGTGCATACGGGAATCGGCCCACGTTCGTCTTGACGCGGAACCGGGTTGACGACCAGCACGAAATATCGCTGTATGAGCTGGCTCCCCATGATATCGCGACCGCTCGCCGGGACCGGTTCGAGAGGACCGGCAAATCTGTGACCATCTCAGTGTGCGAGCTAGACGAGGCTATCGTCGGTGATAGCTCTCCGTCTGAACTCCCTGGAAGCGACGATACGGCATACGACTGGGATGACTGGTGTGCGATTCGTATTGCCACGCTGCGTAGTGGAGCGTTCAGTGAGGTGAGTTACCTCATTGAAGCCACTTTCCGCGATCTGGATCTCGATCCCGAGACAGTCTGTACAGGAGACCCAGCAAGCGTGAGTCTTCCCGAAGCGGCCGGGGTTCGGCTTTCGATTGCGTTCCGTGCCATGAAGCCGATGCGCCGCCGGGACCGTCTCCGAGAAGTGGCGAAAGGCATCGACCAGATGAGCCTGGGTGAGTGCTACTACTGGCACGCCAAAGCTCGCTCACCCTCCTCTCCCAGTGGTACGAAAGCGCTCCGCGTCCTGCTCGCCGATCATATCTAATAAACCAATGTCTGAGCAATCATTCACCGACGAAGAGGGTGTACCAGATAACGTCGCCATCGAGTCGAAGCTACCCTTGAATGCAATCGACATCGAGAGCCAGAAAGACATGGAGTCGGGGCGCTACCACTCCCTCCGGAGCCTCCACAAGTGGTTTGCCGCCCGGCCGACGCCGGCAGTCCGGCTCGCCGTTCTCGCATCGGTGTATCCGGGTGAGATCGACTCCGACGAACTCCTCCGGCTGATGAAGATCGGGCCGAAGGAACTCGACAGCGGTCTCGCAGAGTTCGTCGAGAACAAGTTCACCGAGGAGAAGGGGAGCGGCACCCTCGACGACCACTACGGCTATCCGAACCCCAACACGCAGTCGCCGACAAAGGCGGAGATCGAGAAGCTGCAGGGAACGCTCCGGGAGGCGTGGGGCGGGGACCTGCCGACGATCCTCGATCCGACTGCTGGCCGAGGCATCATCCCCTTCGAGGCGATCCGCTATGGCCTCCCGGCGAAGGCCAACGAACTGAACCCCGTCCCGTCGCTCATCCTGAAAGCGGGGCTGGAGTATGCGCCGAAGGTCGGGTCACTCGACCCAGATATTCGGGAGTGGCGAGACAAGATCCACGAGACAGCCAAGGAGAACATCGAGCCATACTACCCGACGGAGGAGCCGGACCGGCAGATCCTGAACTCCGCCCTCACATACATCATCCAGTGTGATTCCTGTGGAGGGGAGATTCCACTCGTCTCGAAGTGGTGGCTGAACAAGGACTCCGACGGTGGAGATGTTACAGTACCAGTATACGAAGATGGAGCAGTTCGCTATACGTATTCTCGGGTAGAGAGTTCTCCAGACGGATTTGATCCTGATGAAGGTCCTCTTCGAGGAGAAAGTGCCGAGTGTCCTCACTGTGGGGTCATCAACCAACAGGAAAGCGTACAGCAGAAGATCAAAAGTGAAGACTTCGAATTCAGCATATACGGAGTAAACTACGAAACAGCCACAGGAGAGCGCAAATATAGAGCAGGGAACGAACTTGATGAACAGGGGATGGCAAAGGCAGCCGAGAGAGTCGAATCTGACTTTGACCTTCTAACCTTCCTGAGTGAGCCGGTTGACGTGAGTAGCCGGATCAGTGATCCCAGTAGTTATGGAATGGAAGAATGGCGAGACATATTCACCCCTCGGCAACTCGTAGTCCAGTACGAATTTTATAAATCATTCGAGCAGTTCAAACCAGAGATTCGTAGTGAGTACGATGATGAGACGGCAAATGCCCTCCTAACAGTACTCACTCTGTCTGCGAGCAGGTCTATGAACTACAACACTCGACTGAACCAGTGGCGAGACCTATTCGGCTACGGTAGCCACCTCTTCACCGATAATAACCTCATTCTGAAGAAAATGTCTGTGGACAACAACTTGTCTGCGCCACGGCGAGGATATCGGAAGCACTCCGACCATGTTATCGATTCTTATGAGACCCTCGTTTCTTACGTGACTGACATGGAGCCGGCTGATGTGCTCTCTTCGGATGCTGCCGATCTGACCTCTCACTGGGAGCCGGGAAGCGTAGATGCAGCAATCGTGGATCCGCCGTACTACAGCAGTATCATGTACGCGGAACTCTCGGACGTGTTCTATGTTATCCAGAAGGAGTATCTGGAAGACGTCCACCCCGAGATTTACGGGTCGAATCTCACCGACAAAGACAACGAGGCGGTGGCGAACCCGTATCGGTTTGAGGAGATCGCCGACGACGAGCAGTCGAAGGATGATCTCGCAGACGAACACTACGAGAGCAAGATGGAGGAGATCTTCGCAGAGGTGCAGGAACTCCTCAGCCCCGGCGGCGTGATGACCGTCATGTTCACCCACCGGGAGATGGACGCGTGGGACACCCTCACCTCCGCGCTCATCAGTGCGGGGTTCACCATCACGGCCACTCACCCCATCAAGACGGAGATGTCCGACCGGATCGGCGTCCAGGGGAAAGCCAGCGCCGACAGTTCCATCTTCCTCGTCGCTCGGAAAGAGGAGGCCCAATCCCCTTCACGGACGCTCTGGGAGGAGGTTCAGGACGACATCCGACAGGCGGCCCGGGACCAAGCCGAGGAAATCCTCGATTCAGGGTACAACATCTCGAAGACGGACACGGCCATCGCCGCCTACGGCCCGACGCTCCAGAAGTACGCCGAGGAGTATCCCGTTGTGAACAAGAAGGGCGAGGAGATCCGGCCCCGGGAGGCGCTGAGTCAGGCCCGAGAGGCGGTCACTGGCGTCCTCGCAGAGCGGTTCCTCAAGACGGACGGTATTGAACAGATTGACTCGCTTTCGCGCTGGTACATCCTCTCCTGGCTTATATACGAGAACGACACAATCCCCTACGATGAGGCGCGACAGTTGGGCGTGGCTGCCAACGTCGATATTGACAACATCAAGCGTTCAACAAAAATCTGGGGTAAGAGCGGCAAAGACATCCAGCTAAAGGACCACACTGATCGTGTCCAAGATATCGTCATGCTGAAGAGCGACAGCGCAGATAACCCGTCCTCTCGGAAGTACCCGGTAAACCCGACTGACACACGGTTTACTTACAACATTGATGCTGTCCACTCAGCCATCCACGTCTACGAGCGGGAGGGAGCGCGCGCAGCTTGGCAGTGGCTCTCGGATCGAAACCTCAAGTCCAATCGGGAGTTTGAGGTGACAGTTACCGCGCTACTGGAAGTACTCCCCGCTGAATCTGATATGCGTGAAACTCTTGTTAATCTCGTCTCTGGTGAGACCGGCGATTACCTTGACATCAACCTCAGTCATATCGATATGACGAAAGAGGGGCAGACCGAGCTCAGCGATCACCAATAATGACCCTCAGGGACGTCTCGTGGGAGCCGGTGTACGAGAGCGAGTTCCGGACCAACCGGACGCTCATGGAGACGTTCTACCGGCCATTCCTCAACGAGGTCATCCGCTACGACCGGCTCGCCGGCTATCTGAGTCTGCGTAGTCTGGCGCACGCTCTCGAAGGGGTTGACTCCCTCCTCGAGACTGATGGAACAGTACGTGTCATCGCTGGAGCCGACCTCCAGAAGCGCGAGAAGGGAGCGATGTTCCCTGACGCAGATGAACCCCTCGAACCGTGGGTTGAGTCCCAACTCACCATCATCGCGACCCTCCTCGACCGCGGCGACCTCCAAATCAAGGTCGGCGACCCCAAAGGCGGTGACGGGCTCTTTCACCCGAAGCTCGGCATCGGTGTGGACCGCGAGGGCAATAAGATCAGCTTCGAGGGGAGCATCAACGAGACGCTCAGTGCGTGGCAGTACAACTACGAGCGCTTCAAAGTGCATCGCTCCTGGAGTCGCGGCGAAGCGAAGTACGTTGAGGAAGATGTCTCGACGTTCAACGCGCTCTGGAACGGCTTCCATCCCTCCGTCGATGTCTTCGAGCTCGACGAAGCTGCACGCCAGGACCTCATCGACTGGAAGGACACCGATGGAACGCTCGACGAACACGTCGAACGCGTCAAGAATCACGACCCCCAGAAGACCGTTCCGGAAGACGATACCGCCGGCGTTGTCTCAATCGCTGGGCGCACGCCGGGAGGAATCCATCTCGCAGAGGAGATTTCTACTGTTACGCCCTGGCCACATCAGCGGACGATTTCCGATACAGCAGTCAGTATCTATCCGAATAACCTCTTGTTCTGTGACGAGGTGGGGCTCGGCAAAACCATCGAGGCAGGCCTGACCCTCTCACGGCTGATGCAGGTGGGTGAGGTAGAGACCGCTCTATTTCTAGTGCCCGCAGGCTTGGTCCAGCAGTGGCAGAACGAACTTCTGGACCGGTTCAACATTCACGCCTACTACCACGAGCGGTCCTACGACGGTGACCATATGATTGGGCCTCTCGGGGACGCAGAGAATCACCGCATTACGACGTCCGGAACCACCGACGCCGACACGTGGGAAAACACACCGATTGGATCGTTTGTTACTGAGAGAGATGGGCCGACCGTTGTGATTGAGTCGTGGCATACCGCCCGCCGCGAAAACAATCAGACGCATGTCGCACCACGGACCGACGATGACGTGTGGGATCTGACGGTCGTAGACGAGGCACACAGCGCCCGCGAAGAGACGAAGCTCTACGACCTTCTTGGCCAGGTCGAAGACGCTTCGCGGTGTCTCTATGCGCTTACAGCGACGCCCATGCAGCTGAACGTCGGCGAGCTCTACGACCTCCTCCGGCTGTGTGATCTACCCCAAGGCTGGGATGACAAGGAGCGATTCGTCGAGTTCTTCGAGACCCGACAGGCACTGGGGGATAGCCTCGACACTGTCGGCTCTCGCTATCAGAGTATCACGGATGGCCAGCAGCAAGTCCTCCAGCAGTTCCAAAAGGAACTAGACCTCGAAGAGGGTGAGGGACGACCCAAGATCGAGCGCATCGGGCAGCTCATCCACGAACACCTCACGTCAAATCCGGGCTATGACAAGCAAGCCAACGCGCTGGTCGATTCGACAACGACAGAATCGATCCAACAGCGCAAAGCCCTTGAGAAACTCGTCGGTGTCCGAGAGACTTCGTCTCGGTTCGACGATCCGCGCTCGCTCATATTCGACTGTGGCCCGACAGAGTGGAGTGCGTTAGTTGAGGCATCCCAGTGGGCGACACCAGTGCAGTCCCGTATTTTCCGGAACACACGTGCGGTTCTGGAGCAGTGTCAGGAGATTGGGTTGCTCGACGATACGGTCCCGACACGGGATGTCGAGACGAAGCGGATTGAATTGGGAGATGCAGCGCCGCTCTACGATCAAGTAGAGCAGTATATTGATGAAACGTACAAGCAGTCACAGAAGGTGCTGACCGGGAAGGAGAAACTGGCGCTGGGCTTCGTGATGACCACGTACCGTCAGCGCCTGACGAGCAGTTTGCACGCGATCACGCAGAGCCTCCAGCGTCGGATGGAAAAGCTCGACGAGAAGGTCGAGGACATGACCGAGGAAGTCTCCGACCTCAGTCAAGATGCCGGTGTGACGGAGGCGACAATCGACGAGGCGATCGGGCAAGCATCCCTTGACGCATACCAACCGAGTAGCCGTGGCGCAGCGGATGTAATTCAGGCGGAGCGGGCTGCTCTCCAAGAGTTCGTGGATGATCTCAACCAAGCACATACAGATCCGAAGATTGCCCAACTACGCCGCGATATCCGTTCGCTTCGACAGAGCGCTCGGGATAACATCATTATTTTCACCCAGTATCACGACACACTCGAACACATCCGTGAGACGCTGACTGATACGCATCCAAACGTCGGGACATACAGTGGTGGGGGTGGGATGCAGTTCGATGAGCCGACCGGCAAGTGGGTCAACGTCGGCAAAGAAGCCATCAAGCGTGACTTCACTGATGGGGATACGAATATCCTGATCTGTACAGACAGCGCGAGTGAGGGGTTGAATCTCCAGACTGCTGACGCGTTAATCAATTTTGATCTGCCGTGGAATCCGATGCGTGTCGAACAGCGCATCGGTCGTATCGACCGTATTGGGCAGAAGAACGAGGTCGTGAAAATCATCAATTACGCATACAAGGACAGCATCGACGGCGATATCTACGAAGAACTGGAGGGACGGTTGCAGCTGTTTGAGAACGTGGTCGGGCCGATGCGTCCCGTCTTGAACAGTATTGAACAGGATATCAAAGACGCCGTCATGGGAGGGTCCGGGTCCGAGGACACCCAAGCGGCTAGTGAGCAAGTCGTTGCCGAAGCAGATTCCCGGGCGAAACAGGCTCAACAAAAGGCTGAGGAGACCGGTCTAGCGAGTCAGTCAGGTGAGGCGGCGACACGAGAGGCGATTATCGAAAGCTCTGGGCTTGATGGATGGGAGCCGTATTGCTATCCGGCCTTCGAAGAGGTAGGGACTGGCAATCGTTCGTATGAACCGCTCGTAAGCTTAGAGACCATTGAGACCCAACTCACGCAGAGCGACCGGCTTGAGGCAGCGGAGTGGGGGTTCACTGCATTGCGGAATCACACTCGTGCCGATGGCTTTGACGACGTCGTCAACGACGCCTATGTGCTGGCATTACCAGACGAGGGCGAGGTCGCGATACCGGACTCATTGGGTGAGACAGCACAGGCAGAACTCGGCGGTGGCAGCGGCATTGTCGTGACGTTCAAACCAGAAATCGCTGAAAAGTATCCGTCGATTCGATTGCTGCTACCTGGCGATCCGCTGTTTGCAGCACTCGTCAGAGAAGCAACCCCTGAGACAATGGACTGTCTGGAATTCGTCTGCGGGCGGCGTGGAACGAGCGGGTCTGCTGTTACTCGCAGTAACGATCTCTCTGATGCAACACAAGCGACTGTTGTGGAGCCAGCGACGACGAGTGAGGGGGTTGATGAGCTTCTTGGTGGAACCAGTACATTCAGGGAACCCGATGAAGCTGAGCAGGTTGTTTTGGACTGGCTATCGAAGCTCTCGATAGATCGCTAAAAGGAAGTGCTTCCTACGGACCCCTCAAAAGGTGGATAACTTATACACTCGGTCGAGGCCGCAGAAAGTATGCCCGAAATCGGCATCTACGCCCGTGTCTCGACGACAGACCAAGACCCACAACGACAACTCGACGAACTTCGGGAGTTTGCCAGAGACACGTACGATGAGCCAGAGATTAACGCCTATGCAGACATCATCGGTGGTACTGAAACTGCCCGTGGTGAAGAGTACCAGCGGCTCCGTTCAGATATCGAAGACGGTTCTTTGGATGTAGTCGTCGTTCACGAGCTGTCCCGACTCTCCCGACTCGGTGCTGGCGAAATCCACGACTTCCTCGAGTTCTGTCTTAGCCATGAAACCAGCATTCAAGATTTAGAAGTCGGACTCGAAATCAGCCTTGAGGATGACCTCGTCGATAGAGCTGTGAGTCAGCTGATTGCTGGTGTGATGGGCGACCTCGCTCGTGTCGAGCACAAACAGAAGCTCCGCCGGATTCAATCCGGCATCGACGCTGCAAAAGAGGCCGGCCGATGGACTGGACGGCCCCCGGCGGGGTTTGACGTCGAAGATGGCTATCTTCAGGTCAACGCTGACGAGTTCCTAACTATTCGACGCGCACTCGAACGCATTGAGCAAGGCTATACATACGCTGAAGCGGCTGATGGAACGCCCGTTGCCGAGTCAACGTTGCGAGTACTCCACGATGACCGCCGTGACCTCTATTTCTACGCTGCAGCTGCGGATGAGCGGCTTCAAGCCGCCGCGCAAGAACTCGAACCACTAGAGAAACCAGATATTCCCGATGACACTAGACTCCCCGAGCAGGACATCCGAACTATCGTTCGCGATGAGATCCATCGCCACCAGCAGTAACTCTCTCAATGCCACCAGCTGTAATAGCAGACCTGCACTGTGGCTGCGCTCACTCAGAGGGTTGACCATTATCCTCTGAATAGTTTGAGCACACTCACTAGCACGTGTTAGAGGTCCCCTCTCTCCAATTCCGACGGCCTTCAGTCTTGATCGCCCGGACGGTCGACGGCTTCAGCGGCCTCAATTTCGTCTGTTTTCTCGACTTCGGCGAACATGGCGCGATACGCATCGGGCTCAAAGAGGTTGTTTCGGTCGAAGAGGTCACGGGCAGCGTCGGTGAGCTGGAAGAACCGATACGGCTGGCCGCGTTGGAGCCCTTCCCGGTCCCGTTCGACAACCTTGACTAGCCCCACCTTCTTCAGCCGGGAGAGATGATCGGTGAGTGTCGATGCTGCGACGCTCGGATTGTAATATTCGAGCTCCTTCTTCGAGGGTGCTCCTTTCGGATGGCCGACGATGGTGCCGATGATGTTCGCGCGGGTTGTGTCGTCCAGCGAACCCAACGCTGTAATCGGATTCAGGCCGGACATCTCCTCGCTGGGCCTGAATCGGGTGGAATCGGGGCGAGACATCGTGTATGGATTTTCATCGTCCAGTCAAATAACCATTTCGGTGAAAATCGAAGTGGTATCTGAAGTTTCCCCGCGTTTCACTTTCAGCCCGTTTTCCGTACCGTTAGGTAGCGGTGGTTTGTGATGGCCAATATGACTACCGACGATGGAATGCGGGCAGTTATCGACAAATTGGGTTCGACACCTGGTGAGACACTCACACCTGAACGCGTCGAGGCAATTCAGACGGCGATGCATGAGGAGCTCGGTCGGTTCATCAACACGACATCGTACTTCGTACTCGGTTCGTATGCTGAGGAGGAGCGGCCACGACTGGAAGCAGTACGGGACCACCTTGCGTCCGAGGTCCAGCATTCAAGCACGGACGAAGAGGTTGAAGCGTTCCTAATGGACGAGATTCTAGATATTTCGGAGTTCTTTACGTCGAAATTCAAGCTCTTAGCGAGCTACGCTGACAATATCGTTGGCGTGTACGAACACTCCAAGGGAGGCCATGCCTGGGAAGCAGGCTACATCGACCAGCCGACGTATCGGGACCGAACCAGAGCGTTCTACCGGTCCTACGATACTGAGGAAGAAGAGTATGCAGCCTATGACGCGATGTTCGCACACTACCTGTTGTCGATGGAGCGGGTCGACCGTGCAAACACCTGGACGGACCCAGATGACCTTCTCGAGGAAGTACGGGCAGCATATGTAGACCAGTGAGGTGAGTATCACCCACACGGACGCAACTGTGGAATTGGTTCAGTCTCGTTTCTTCCCAGTAACTACATAGACAGTCCCTCCGTGAAACGCCTTCATAGAGACCTCCGTGAACATATCTTCGACAGACCGTGCTATTGGAGCGTCGGGATACCAGTTGGTAATGTACGCGGAGACGCCTTCGACGAGCGGGTTGAGCCAGCGAAGCGGTGCAGTCTGGAACGACCGAGCGTCGAGAACTGCAATGCGTCCTCCGGGCCGCAAAACGTCGGATATTCCCGCTACGACTGCCTCGACATCGCCCATCGCGCTCAAGGAGAGTGTCGCGCACACCCTATCGAAGCGGTCATTCGCCAGTGGCAGTCTCCTAGCGTCGGCTCGAAGTACTTCGACTTCACAGTCCAACTGTTCGCCGCGTTCCTTCGCCCGCTTGACCATGCCGGGGCTGGCGTCGACGCCCACGATAGTCCCAGTCGGACCAATGGCGTCGGCAAGACGCTCAAAGTTTGGACCGGGCCCACATCCAACATCGAGGATGGTATCACCGGGGTCCAGCGAGAGGGCGGCGACCGTCCGGTCGCGAAATTCGCCCGTGCGGCCAAGAAGAAAGGCCGTGACAAAGGCGGCGTACACCCGGTCGTGTCGGCTCCACCAGTCGTAGACGCACTGGCTGTGCGTGTGGTTGCGACGGTCGAAGGCCCACTGGCGGAATGGGTCAATCACGAGAGATCGACCCCGCGGAGCCGACGGGCGTTGATCGCGACGATGACGGTCGACAGCGACATGAACACCGCACCGATAGCGGGCGACAGGAGAATACCGATAGGTGCGAGAACGCCGGCCGCTAGGGGAAGGGCAAACACGTTGTACCCGGTCGCCCAGACGAGATTCTCCTGCATCTTACGGTAGCTCGCCTTCGAGAGTTTGATGAGTCGAACGACGTCGCGGGGGTTGTTCTCGACGAGAATGATATCTCCCGACTCGATTGCCACGTCTGTCCCCGAGCCGATGGCGATACCGACATCCGCTCTAGTTAGTGCCGGGGCGTCATTGACGCCGTCGCCGACCATCGCGACCAGCTTCCCCTCGGACTGGAGCTGTTCGACTTTCGTGTCTTTCTCCTCGGGGAGCACTTCAGCAAAGTACTGGTCGATACCGAGTTCTTCGGAGACGGCCTTCGCGACGTCTTCGGAGTCGCCGGTTAGCATCGCCACCTCAATATCCATCGCGTGTAGTGCGTCGATGGCCTGCCGACTTTCCTCCCGGATGACGTCTGCCAGCGCAAACGCAGCGACGACCTCGGATTCGTCTTGGATGAGGTAGATGACAGTCTGGGCGTTTGAGCCGGCCTCATCGGCGAATGAAGCGATAGACGATGGTCTGTCGATGCCGAGCTTCTCGATTAGGTTGGGACCGCCAAGATGGACTAGCTCGCCGCCCACGGTTGCTTTGACCCCGAGCCCACGGAGGTTCTCGAAGTTCGAGACACTCGCTCGCTGGACGCCACGTTCGTCGGCGGCGGTCCGAATCGCGCGAGCGATCATGTGCTCAGAGTCGCCTTCCACGCCAGCAGCGACCTCGAACGCTTCTTCTTCGGACCAACCAGCTGCCGTCTCGACACCGACGACACCTTGCTCGCCCTTGGTGAGCGTCCCGGTCTTATCGAACATCACCGTGTCCAGGTTCCGAGCTTCCTCCATGGCGATACGGTCGCGGATGAGCATCCCGTTTCGGGCGGCCGTCGACGTGTTGATTGCGACGACGAGCGGGACAGCCAGACCGAGTGCATGTGGACAGGCGATGACGAGCACCGTGACGACGCGTTCCAGTACGGCGATGTTCAACCCCACCGCAATGACCCACGCCACAGCCGTGATGGCCGCCACACCCAACGCGGCGTAGAACAGCCACCCGGACGCCCGGTCGGCGAGCAGCTGTGTCTTTGACTTCGACTGCTGGGCGTCCTCGACGAGTCGCATGATGCCGGCTAGTGCCGTTTCGTCGCCCGTCTTCGTCACGCGGACCCGGAGACTGCCATCTTGATTGACCGTCCCAGCGACGACGTCTGCGCCCGGCTCTTTGTCCACTGGTCGTGATTCGCCCGTGATCATCGACTCGTCGACTGAAGAGGCCCCCTCGACGACTTCGCCGTCGGCGGGGACACTCGCTCCTGGTCGGACGAGCAGTACGTCTCCGTTCTGGAGCTCTGACACGGGCACTTCCTCGGTATCCCCACTCTCGGTGACTCGCTCGGCCGTGTCGGGCATGAGCCTGGCGAGTTCGTCGAGTGCACCGGAGGCCGCCCTGACCGACCGCATCTCTATCCAGTGACCGAGCAACATGATATCGATCAGCGTGACGAGTTCCCAGAAGAAGGGCGTCGTCCCGGGAATAAACAGGCTGGCGACAGAGTAGAGAAATGCGACTGAGATTGCCATCGAAATGAGCGTCATCATCCCCGGTGACCGGTCTTTCAGCTCGGGAATCGCCATCTTGAGGAACGGAATGCCACCGTAGGCGAACACGACCACCGCGAAGACTGGCGTTATCCAGGTGCTCCCGGGAAACGCCGGCGAGGAGAATCCGAGTGCCCCTTGGATGAACGGGCTGTAGAGGAGGACGGGTATCGACAGCGCCGTCGAGATGAAGAACCGCCGGCGGAACATCTGTTCGTGACCGGCGTGCATTCCACCGTGACCGTCGTGACCCGCGTGGTCGCCGTCTTCGCCATGACTATCGTGCGTATGCTCGTCGTGTTCCGTCCGCTCGTGTATCTCCCGTTCGGCTTCGTCGGCCCGCTCGGCCTCCTCTTCGAGCAGTTCCTGTTCGACGCTGGAATCGGGATGGGTCCGTGAATCGTCTTGCTGTGGACGGTCGTGCTGGTGCTCGCTGTCGGGCGTAGCCGCTCCATCGCCGGCAGATTCGAGTTCACAGATGCGGCAACAGGAAACAGCGTCGTCTGACTGCATAGCAGCGCGGTGGTCCCGTGGCTGTTCGTTCGGCGGGTCGTGGTCTGGGGGGTTCTTCATGTGTTGTCTATTGGTACCGTCACCCATTGTACTATCTACACGCCAACACTATCGCGTACGGCCGGCGGGAGGACTCGAATAAGAACCACAGTAGCAGCCGTCAGCACGCCGTGAGTTCAAGCGTGTGCAGTATATCCCGCGTCTTCGACAGCCTCCACGAGGCTCGATACCTCTGTGTCACCCTCGACAGTGGCCTGTTCAGCATCTCGATCGGCGGTGGCACCGGTGACGCCGGAGACATCCGCTAACGCGTCTTCGACTGTCTGTTCACAGTGTCCGCAGGTCATCCCTTCGACGGTGATAGTGGTGGACATACAGTACTAACTACGCCTCGCTCTTTTATTCGGATTGTCCTTTTTTACCGAAAGTAGTTGAGACAAATGGCTTTGGAATCGAAGCGGAGTGTGTCCTCTGAAGCTTGGAGATTACATCGGGCGGCGCCGAGCAAACGGCTCCGATGACCCACCGCGGGAGACGCCGGTAATCAGGTCGGGCATGGTCGCATCACTGTTCGACCCGGATGTCGTGTTGGGTCGTGATGAGCGTGCCATCCGGTTTCGACTGGAGGAACAGCCGATATCTCCCGGCCGTCGGAAACCGCGCACCGAATTCGACCTGTCCACTGTCGGGACTCGTCTCCTCGGGATGGACGTGCAGGTATGCGAGGTCGCCTTCGCGGAGTGCAACAAGATGGCCGAGTGCGCCCAGATACGGGTCCAGTCGAGACACGGGTTCGCCGTCATCTCTGATTTCGAATACCAACTCAGACGCCTCTCCAGCGAGAATCCCACCTGTCTGGAGTTCAATATCGTATCCCGCTGCTGTCGCATGTCGTGCTGTATTGGGCCTTGGTGCGACCGCCATCTCACCTGAAGCAAAGAGGTCGACTCCAAGTGTCATCGGATGACCGTCCACCACTATGTCGATGAACGCTCGATAGACGCCCGGGTCAGGAAGGGTGAGCGCCTCGACACGCCACGTCCCATCGTTTCCGAGGGTTGGATGGAGATGCTGGAAGCGAGTGAGGTCTCGACGGACGACAATGAGGTGCCCGCGCTGTCCGTGAGCTTCCTCGAAGTCTGTCACGACATCGCCGTTTTGCGAGACAATCTGGAAGCTCCAGTCCAGTGAGTCACTTGGTGTAAAGCGTGTCTCCGCCGGGACGAAGCGAAGGCCGTTTGCGTCCACCGATAGCCCGCCCAGCGTCGCGTGTCCGCCGGGACCGTATCCCTCTGGAGAGCCGTGGCGCCCGTGTTCGGAGTGATTCTCCATAGCAGAGAGAGGGCCTGTCATAGGTTAACAGATTGCCCTGATTGAGGTGTGGCCACGCAGCGAACGATGAGCTAGAACGCCTGTCTCACACAGACAGTCATTGTAGCCGGCGTATCTTGCTTCCGAACACAAACTTTCGTCGGGTTCAGAGCTAACAATCTTAAGAACAATTGACAAAACAGATGGCTGTGTTGGTCTACATATGCAAGCTGCCATCGTCGACGGGATTTTCGAATCCTTACGGATCGGATTCGGATTCCTTTGGACAGCAGCATGGGCAATCATCATGGGCCTCGTCATCACGAGTCTCGTGCAGGTCTACGTCTCGAAGGAACGCATGGCAAGAGTACTGGGCGAGGAGACTGTGGGTGGCGTCACGAAAGCGACGTTGTTTGGCGCTGCAAGTAGCGGGTGTAGCTTCGGTGCGATTGCTATCGGGAAAGGGCTGTTCAAGAAGGGGGCACACGCGGTGAACGTCCTCGCCTTCATGTTCGCCTCGACGAACCTAATCGTCGAGCTGGGGCTCATGATTCTCATACTCCTGGGCTGGGAGTTCCTCGTCGCGGAACTGCTCGGTGGTGTCATTCTCATCGCGGTGATGGCGGTCCTCGTCCATTTGACCCTCCCGGAGAATCTCTTCGACGAGGTCAGACAGGCGCTCAACGACCGCGACCACGAGCACGGGATTACAGAGGACCCGACCTGCGGGATGGAAGGCAAAGACGAGTACTCGCTGGTGACCGATGGCGGCGAGATGCTGAAGTTCTGCTCGGAAGGCTGTATGGAGACCTACGAGCAGGAAGCCGCCAGTAGTGGTGGGTGGCGTGAGGAACTCCTGTCGTGGGGCGGCTGGTACAAGGTCGGCAATCAGTACCGAAAGGAGTGGTCAATGATCTGGAAGGACGTCGTGGCCGGCTTTCTCATCTCGGGGTTCGTCATCGTGTTCGTCCCACAATCAGTGTGGAACACGCTGTTCCTCCAGGGCGAGGGTGTGCTTGTCAGCGCCGAGAATGCAATCATGGGGGTCGCCATCGCCGTCGTCAGCTTCGTCGGAAGCATGGGCAACGTCCCATTCGCCGTTGCCCTCTGGGGCGGGGGTATTAGCTTCGCTGGCGTCATCGCGTTCGTCTACGCCGACCTCATCACGATTCCCGTCCTGAACGTCTACCGGAAGTACTACGGTTGGAAGGTGATGCTGTACATCCTCGGTGTGTTCTTCGTGACGATGGCCTTCACGGGCTTTCTCATGGAAGAACTGTTCAACGCGCTCGGTATCGTCCCAGACCTCGCGGGCGGAGAGACAGCGACCGAACAGACGTACTTCGAACTCAACTACACGTTCTACCTCAACGTCATCGCTTTCGCGCTTTCTGGGTTCCTCCTGTATGTCTACCGTCGAGGTCTCGGCGCGCCCGGTCAGTATCGTGACCCCGTTTGTGGGATGCGAACCGACGACAGCGGGCCGAGTCTCTCCCACGACGGGGAGACGTACTACTTTTGTTCGGAGCGCTGCAAGCAGTCCTTCGACGAGCACCCGACAGAGTTCTCAGACCAACACCCACACGTTTCTGAAGGAGGTGGGGCCGACAGCCATGACCATTGACCGAATCCCGTCACACCGCGTCGACGAGAGGCGGCAGCCCGTATCGGTACACCTGTCAGACTACTGCATCTCGGCAGTAGCGACAGCCACACTATGTCCCAGCAAATCCACTTCGGAGGTGACTAACAGTGTCCGTTGACCTGGTCATCCACGATGCACTCGTCTTGACTGTCGACGAACGCAACCGGCTCTACGAGCGTGGGACGGTCGTCGTCGACGACGGACGTATCACAGAGGTTCGGAAGTCCATCGACGGCGACGCAAGCATTGCGGCCGAGGAGGTAATCGACGGCGATGGGAAGCTCGTGATGCCGGGGCTCATCAACGCACACACACATCTCGAATTCACTCCGCTGATAGGTGCGTTCAGCGACCTCGGGTTGCTGGAGATGATGGGCAGCATGACTGCTATCTTCGGTCGTCTCGCCGATGACGAGTTCGACTATCTGGTGGAGGCCGGATACGAACTGGCCGCACTGAACTTTGCGCTTGGCGGCGTTACGACGGTCAACTCGATGGACGTCCAGCCCGGCGCAGGTGCCGAGGCGTTCGGCGAAGCAGGGCTGCGTGGCTTGTTCGGTCCGGTGATTACGGACCTCTTCTGGGATGAACCGGTCGATGAACAGTTCGACCGCGCTCGCCAGTTCATCGAGGCGTATCACGATACCTACGGCGGGCGTATTCAAGCGACGATTTGCCCACACGACGACTGGTCGTGTACACGCGAGCTATGGGAGCGCACAGCGGCCCTCGCTACAGAATACCCCGATTTGCTCGTGCATACGCATCTGCTCGAACTCGAAGAGAGTAACACGATGGCACGAGCCAACGGCGCCGCCGACTCGCTCGACCTGCTCGACGATGTCGGCCTCCTAGACGACCGCCTCCTTGCTGCGCATTTCCGTCTCGCCGACGAGGACGATATCGAGCGAACTGCAGCCTCGGAAGCGTCCGTCGCGCACTGTCCCTCTGTCTTCGCCTACTGGAACCCCGACGCTGAGATGCAGTGGACGCCGGTACCCGAGTTACGGTCGGCAGGCGTCGATGTCGGGCTGGGAATCGACGACCACTACTGGCACGATTCGTACAGCCTGTTCGGCGAAGCCCGACAGGCCCGCCTCGCTGCCAATCTCAAGCGGACGGCCGGACAGTACACCTCGATGGAGCTCGTCCGAATGCTCACCGTCGAGGGAGCACGGGCCCTGGGGATAGGCGACGAAATCGGGAGTGTCGAACCGGGCAAACGTGCCGACTTGATTCTCTTGAATATAGAGAAGCCGAAGTTCACGCCCCTGACCAACATCCCCGCTCACATCGTGAACAACGCTGGTCCAGCCGACGTAGAGACGGTCATCGTCGACGGCTACGTGGTCGTGCGAGACAGAAACCCGGTAACGATGAACGTCGACGAGGTGCGACGGCAGGCGGAGCAGGCTGTCGACCGCTTCGCAGACGAGACTGGATGGGAGCTGGACGTTGGCGGTGCTGAACCGCCGGGGACGATTGATACTGTTCGAGACCTCCCGAAGCGAGGACCGACACGGCTGTTGTCGCGGCTTGCGCTTCAGTCAGTACGCGACACGTTTGAATGGTAATCAAAACTGGTACACCGCCGTCTCACTGACGATTACATATGATCACGGGACACACCAGAGTGAGGTGTGAGGGATGAATCGCCGGCGTGCAGATACGGCTGCCGGCCTCCTCGTCGCGGCTATCTTTCTCTTTGGCGGAGTGCTCAGCTGGCAAGCATACCAGCGACAGCAAGCGTTCGAACAGATGGGGTCGATGATGGGGATGGGGTCGTCGATGGGCGCTGCGCACGGAACGAGTCCACTCTGGTACGTCTTCGGGACGCTCTTCGTCTCCGCTGTCGTGGGTGGCGGGTATCTCTTGGTTCGAGACGAGTTCACTAGCCCAGATGTAGAGACCCGTTCGCAGGCCCCAGCAGCGAATGCGGATGGTCCTGAGAGTACTGCGTCACCGGCGGAACAACCAGCTGGAGAGACTACTCCGGAATCGCAACCACAGGCCCGTGTGTTAGATCTCCTGCCAGAAGACGAGCGCCGACTCCTCGAACCGGTGCTGTCCTCACCCGGCCTCACGCAAATCGAATTACGAGACCGCTCGGACTTTTCGAAGAGCAAGGTGAGCCAGACGGTCAGCGCCCTCGAGAAGCGTGGTCTGTTGTACCGCGAGCGGCAGGGACGAACGTATCGTGTCTATCCGAGCGATGATTTAGAGCAGAACCAGACGAGTTGACGACTGGCCCCAGGCCATTTATATTTAGAGTGGTTTTGGCGCATAACATTCGGAGCTCGTCACGTTGCGCTTCGAAAATACCCGACTGAATTGATGAGTTAATCGCTCGAAATCTTCCGAAGGGGCCTCTCTAAACCCATTATAGGATGAAGCCGAAATCGAGGAAAAATATGGTATCGTATAGACTCATACATGCACGTTGGCAACCGTTCGCTCGACGCGCATCGACTCCCGGAACCGCTGAATCGAATTGCCACCGTCGGCGAGAGACTGACGATTGTCGCCGTCGGACTGGTGGTAGTGGCCTTCTTGACGAACCCATCGCCAACCCAGGACCTGCTAGGGTGGGGGCTGCCGGTAACACTGCCCGTGTCCCAGCCGCGATGGGGCCATTCGGTTGCGAGCTACATGATTGGCAT
This sequence comes from Haloarcula salinisoli, assembly GCF_019599405.1. Classification (NCBI taxonomy): domain Archaea; kingdom Methanobacteriati; phylum Methanobacteriota; class Halobacteria; order Halobacteriales; family Haloarculaceae; genus Haloarcula; species Haloarcula salinisoli. The sequence goes on from NZ_RKLQ01000005.1 coordinate 209,083, forward strand.
GTGGCTTCTCGAGTTTACGTTCCCACTGGCACTTTTGGGGGCGTACGACCGGTGGGCTGACTCGATGACAGCGAGTCGCCGGTGGCTCTTGGCTATACCAGCAGTGTACATGCTCGTGCTGTCGCTGTACTGCCGAGTTGTTTACGTCCCGAACGTCACGCCGACGCCGCTGGGTCCCGCCGCAACCGCTTTGTGTTGGGCCTACTGTGCGACCGGTATTGGTCTCTGGAGTAACCTCGCTCTCGGTACGGCTGGTCTGGGACTGATTGCATGGGCTGCGTCCCGCCGAGAGTGGCAGTCGGATTGGCTGTTCGCGGTCCTATTCGGCGTCTTTTCGCTACCACTGGGCGTGCCAGCCATCTGGTATGGCTTCCGCTCCCGTCGTCGAAACGACAGCCTCTCGAACACAGATGCCTCGGGTAGGTCTTATCTCTCTTGATGGTCGGAGTTAGGTGCAGTTGCTTTCGTCGGGGTTCCACTCACACGCATCGCCCGCCACGAGATTGTTGTCGTCGATATATGCTGATAGGCAGGCGTGGTTACAGAAGTAGTTGGGTGACCCACAGTCATCGGTGCAGTCTCGGACACAGATTGGCTCGTGGTCGAAGATACGCGACCCACAGTACGCACATGCTTCGTCCGCGTCAGGTGTCTCGACGGTTGTTGACATACGTTTGCGAAGTGGCGCGTTACTGAAAATGGTTCTTCTGAGTATGACGGCTACTTCACCAGTACTTAGCTAATCGACTCTCTTGGCCACCGGACGCGAACCGTGATTGATCGAGGACTTCCATTTAGATGGACGCTTCTGGATACTTCTGAGACAACGGAGTTCTCCACACTGTCGAATTCGGGTGGTATGAACGGTCCTGTTTCTGAGAAACGATTAGAACGCTCTATACACGTTCTCGACCCCTCTCCTGTGTCAGTTCACACCCATCGTGATAACTCCAAAGCGGGCCTACGACTACCTGGGGAGAAAGACAATGACCAATTTCACCATCGGCCGCTGGCTGCTCGTAGCGCTCGCACTCGTCGGCCTCGCGCTGGCCCCGGGGCTGGGGAGCGCACACGGCAACGACACGACGGCAGATGACGCGCATCCGTATGACGAAACCGATGACGACTGGCCGACGTGGATGGAAGACCACATGACCGATCACATGGGTCCCGGCGCCGTTGAGTGGATGGAAAACCACATGGGTGTGACCGTCAGCGAGATGGCCCGAGACCATGACGACGACCATAGCGGGACGTACGGACAGGACCACGCTGGCGACCACCACGGGCCCTTTGGACAGGGCCAGACTGACGACCACCGCGGAACGCACGGACAGGGCCACTGCTGAAGACCCTGCCCAATTCGAATGCATCGACCGACCACCGCGACCCGCCAATACAGAATCATGACCCAACACACTACGCAGATTGGACGCACCGCTTATCGACTCATGGTATCCGTCGCCTTCGGGCTAGTCGTGACGACTGGCACCGCTGCTGCCCACGGGGGTGGGGGCTATGGAGGTGGCATGATGGGGGGATCAACGATGGGGGGCGGCTGGGGACTTCTCGGCGGAGCGATGGGACTTTCGGGGCTCCTCTGGATGGGACTGTTAGTCGTGCTCCCGCTGTACCTTGTTTGGAGGGTCTGGGGTCGTCGAGACGACGAAGGCGGCGAGCGCTCGATGGCGGTCCTCCGCGAACGTTACGCGCGTGGTGATCTCTCAGATGACGAGTTTGAACGGAGGCGGGAACAATTAGAGCGGTCCCTCTCAAACCGGTCTCGTAGCGATAGTGGAGGGACAGTTCCCGCGCGTAATTCATCTGGACACTACTGTTAAATATACAACAATTGTACCATGGCGTATGAGCTACACGATGGAAACGTCAGCGACTGGTGACTTCGACCAGGTGGTCGAACGGACCGTCGACGCGCTCGAAGACGAGGGGTTCGGTGTCCTCTGTGACATCGACGTCCAGAGCACGTTCGAGGAGAAACTCGGGGAAGAGTTTCGACAGTATCGTATCCTCGGCGCCTGTACTCCAGCGCTCGCACACGAGGGGCTGACCGCGGAGCAGGACCTGGGCGCACTCCTCCCGTGTAACGTCATCGTCTACGAGACTGACGATGACGATATCACCGTGAGCGCTGTCGACCCGCAACAGCTTGTCGGCATTGCGGATAACGATGCACTCGACTCGATTGCCACTGACGTTACCGACCGATTCAAACGGGTTTTATCGGCAGTCGGCAACGGAACTCGGTAATCGCATGTCCGTCGACCACACTTCCGACGGCCTCCTCCGCGCCGTCTTGCTCGTCCTCGCAGTTATCGTCCTGCTGCCGGTGTTGATGATGGTATTCGCGATGCCGATGATGGGGATGATGGGCTGGTGGTGGAACGGGGGGATGGCAGGGGGCCTTTCACCACTGTGGGGCGTCGGGATGATGCTTGTCTGGGTGCTTGTTCTCGGTGGCATTGGGTACCTCTTGTATCGTGGCTTCGCCGGTCGCGCTGGTTCGTCCGGGACCACTGACCCTGCGCTCAGGGAACTCCGGATGGCATATGCTCGCGGTGACCTCTCCGAAGAGGAATTCGAAGAGCGCCGTGCGAAACTTAGTCACCAGGAGTCAAACTAGTCCAATAACAGAAGTCCCAGCGTATTCCCTCAGTCTTCTATCGATTTTTGTTCTGTTAGGCTGAGTTGCTGTGATAGCTACTGTCCTTTCAGAGGTGCCATATCGCTATCCACGAAATAACTTGGATAGCACAAGACACTTGTCAGTTAGTAATCACCGTAGTCTATGTCCAGTGTCCGTGGATCATTCCCCTGTTGTGCACTGGTGGTTTGTCTCACTGTCCTGCTTGCAGGCTGTGGAGGAACTCCCGCCTCACCGCCCGCATCGTCGCCGGCAAATTCTGGTTCGCAACCTACAGCACTAGCCGATTCAACCCCTACATCGTCCACAGAATCTCCCATATCGTCCACAGAAACCCCCACAGAGGTGCAGAACATCCACAGTGATCCGTATTCTGTGACACTCTTCGTGAGTGCAAACCCAATTAACGAGGAACCGGAGGTGAGTGCAGAGATTCCTTCACTGTCTACGGCCAACCTCACAAATTACCAACGGGAGCAAGTTAGTATGGTAATCGAAGCTGGTCAAACTGAACCCTGGAGCGGGCTGAGCAACGAAACACCTCCCAGAAACCTTCGACTGCTCGTCGCGGCTA